>DATARN010000231.1:0-1592 GCA_036264135.1 Acidimicrobiales bacterium | reverse complement strand
CCGGTACACCCCCGGCGGCCGCCGCCGAGTGGGGATCCTGGCCGCCGCCGGCGAAGCCCTCGGCAGCCCGGTGGCCGCCGTGGTGCCATTGCAACGCCATCGGCCCAGCGTCGTCCTGGCGGCAACGGTGGCGGAACTGGTCGCGTTCGTGGCGCTGATCGCCACCGCCCACCTCGCCGCCTTCGCCGGCCTCATCGCCGTCTCCGTCGTCCTCCTGGTGGTTGGGGCGACGAACCGCCGGCAGGTCCTGGCCCTGACGCCCCGGGGCCATGTGGCCTTGACGGCGTCCATTCGAGGCTGGCCCCAAGCGGTCGCCGGACCGGTCGACCGCCACATGGACCTCCCCGAGCCGGTTGGGCTGGGCCAGGCGGTCGACCTCGGCGGCACGAAGTGGTGGGTCGACCGGTCGGCGTTAGGCTTCCTGCGCCACGCCCGGGAGACGCTGGCCCGCCTGGAGGCCGACGACCCGGAGACCGGCCGGCCGGGGGGCGGCAGGCGCCTACTGGAGGCGGATGGCCAGGATGACGGTGGTGAAGGAGAAGACGACCGCCGCCACGACGGTGATCCGGTCAAGGTTGCGTTCGACAACCGACGACCCCGCCGCCGCCGAGCCCAGACCGCCACCGAACATCTCCGAGAGACCCCCGCCCCGCCCGCTGTGCAGGAGGATCAGCATGATGAGGGCGGCTGACACGATCACGTGGATCATCAGAAGGAAGATGGTCACGGAGGAAGTGTAGGCCGCCGTTCGCCCGGGCCGGCCTTGCCTGTTTCAGGCGGCCTGGTAGCGGACGATCCGGGAGAACTCGTCCGCCTCGAGGCTGGCGCCCCCGACCAGCGCCCCGTCGATGTCGGGTTGCGCCATCAGCTCGGCGATGTTGGCCGGCTTGACCGAGCCGCCATACTGGATGCGAACGGCGGCGCCGGCATCGGCCCCGAACAAGCGGCCTACCTCGCCCCGGATGGCTCTGATCACCGCCTGGGCGTCGTCGGGGGTGGCAACCACGCCGGTGCCGATGGCCCAGATGGGCTCGTAGGCGATGACCAACGCCCCGACCTGCTCGCCGGTGAGATCGGCCAGACTGCCCTGGACCTGCCCGAGGCAACGGTGCTCGGTGTGTCCCGCTTGGCGTTCCTCGAGGGTCTCGCCGACACAGACGATCGGCGTCATGCCATTGGCTAGCACCGCCTTGGCCTTGCGGTTGACCCATTCGTCGCTCTCGCCAAAGATCTGGCGACGCTCGGAGTGGCCGACGATCACGTAGGCGACGTTGAGCTTGGCCAGCATGAGCGGGCTGACTTCGCCGGTGTAGGCGCCCTTGGACTCCCAGTAGCAGTTCTGGGCGCCCAGGGCGATGGGGATCTGGTCGGCGTCGAGCACTGTCTGGATGGATCGCAGCGCGGTGAACGCCGGATGCACGGACACGTCGACCGCCGCGTAGTCCCCCTCCGTCAGCAGGTAGGAGAGCTTCTGCACCATGGCGATGGCATCAAGGTGGGTGTGGTGCATCTTCCAGTTGCCGCTGATCAACGGTTTGCGCTCAGCCACGCTTT
Organism: Acidimicrobiales bacterium; assembly: GCA_036264135.1. Lineage (GTDB taxonomy): Bacteria > Actinomycetota > Acidimicrobiia > Acidimicrobiales > Palsa-688 > DATARN01. Next base: position 38 of record DATARN010000231.1, on the reverse strand, counting down.
CCTTCCCGCAGGGCCTTGAGCCCGGGGAGGTCACCCAG
>DATARN010000220.1:0-86040 GCA_036264135.1 Acidimicrobiales bacterium | reverse complement strand
GTCGATGGCCCCCTTCGGGTTTGAGCCCCCCCCGGTGATGGTGTGCCCGTTCAGGTTGAGGGTGACATTGCTTGCCGTCACCACCAGGCCGTCGCCCAGGCAGGGCCCGAGATCGGCGGTGAGCGTCACGCTGGCGGTGATCGTCTGGCCGCAGACGACCGTGCTTGCCGCCTGGGCCGCTGGTGCCCCGGCCAGGCCGAACGCTGCGAGCGAAACCGCGACTGCAGCGAGGCCAAAGACCTTGGTTGCTGCGTTCCCCACGACGAGCCTCCCCTCAAGGTGACAGGCGAAACGGTAGGCGGCAGTCACCGGCGCGTCAATAGGACGGACTATTTCGTTCCCCACCCTCGATTGCCCACGGCACCCTCTCAACTGTGGTCTGTTTCCCGGTGGATCCTGTCGCGCGTACGACTTGTGGCAGCGGATGCTCACCGGTCAGATCACCACGGTGGCGGCGGCCGCCGAGGCGGGCCTGGATCGTTCCACGATCATGGCGTTGCGCAAGACCGCCCGCGACGGCGCTATCGCGGCGTTGCAGGCGGCCCGGCCGGGGCGGCCGGCGCAGAGTCGGGCCGAGCAGAACGAGATCGCCAAGTTGACCGCCGAGGTGACCCGCCTGCACGACACCATCGTGGAGCAGGCCATCGAGCTGGCGGCGCTGCGGGGAAAAGCAGGCTGGGTTGAACGGCCCGATCCCAGCGAGAGTCGACGTGGCCGCCAAAGTCGTGCCGCTGGGGATCATCGTGGACGCGGTGAAGGCCGGCTGGTCCTTGGCGCGGATCTGCGGGGTGCTGGAACTGACCGCCAGCGGGCGTGGCGGTGCGGGCCCGTCAGGCGTTCGACGCGTTGGAGGACCGCGCCCGGCGGCGGCCACCCCATCCACTCGCTGCTGGAGTGGGAGCCGCGATCGTGGCGTTGTTCGAGGAGTGGGACCCCCTCGACCGCTCGCATCGCAAACTGGCCCCGCAGGCGTGACGCACGTGGCGCCTGTCGCGGTTACGCCCCGGGCCCGGGGCAAGGCGGGAGCGGGGGTGGGGGTGGTGCCGGGGCGCACCACTGCATCGTCACTTTACCCGCGCCGGGCAGAACCTCGCGCTCGGCGAAGCCAGTAATGTTGCCCGACGAATCCTGCAATTGCGGCGGAGCTGGTCGACGCCATCAACGCCGGTGTCCTCGACGCCGTCGGAGGCATCGTCACCGATGATCCCGAGGTGGCGCAAGGCACCTCGGAGGTCCCTTCAAGACGAGCACCGCCGTCCATGTCGTAAAGGAGTGGCCGGGCTATTTCTCCCTGCCGGCCCGGAGCTCGCGAACGGATCCTCGCCCGGGCGCCGATCCCAACGCCCGAGACCCCGAGCCGGGCTCCGAGACGTCGCTGCACTGGGCGGCCGGTAGCGACGACGTCAGTAGCCCAGTTCGCGTCCCAGCTCGACCAGCTCCCGGACAACCGGGCGCGGCAGTACCCAGGCCTCGGGCGGTTGGAGTGCTCCCGGCGCTGGCCGGGGCCGCAGGGTGGGATGTTCGAGGAAGCCGAGGTCGCCGCCCGCCTCCGCTCCCGGCGGCCCGACGTGAGCATACGGCCACTGCTCGGGATGGCGCATGCGCTCGACGACGGCCGCGCTGGCGTCGAGGCCGGCCCACCCGAGAATGCGGGGAAGAGCGTCGGCCGGCGAGGCGACGAGCTGCTCGGCGTTGACCCGCAGGGCCTGGTGGACGGGGAGGCGGCTGGTGAAACGTTGGATGTTCCCGTTTATCTCGAGCCAAACCTTGGCCGAGTCGAGGAGGACCTCGCCGAAGTCGAGCGCCGACTCTTCGATGCCGGCGCGCGCCGCTCGCATGGCGCGAAGGTGGCGGGCCAGCGACTCGATGTTCGCGACCGGGTGGCGGACGAGGTGCAGAAAGCGGGCGTTCGGGAAGCTGGCGAGGCACGACGCCAGCCGCCGATCGGAAAATGCCGTGTCCGGCGATTTCTCGACACCCACTCGTGGCGCGATCTTCTCGAGCATCTCCCCGAAGATCTGGTCGGGCGCCAGGTCGCTGCGCTGGCGGATCCAATCGCGGGCATCCTCCACTGCCTGTTCCGACTGTGACCCGAACCACAACTCGGCGACAGCCCGAGGCAGGCCCGATTTCCAGTACTGCTCGATGAGCGACGGGCTGTCCAGGCTGGCGATCTCCCGGACGGTCGCACCGTTGAACAGCAGCAATTCCGGGAACGCATAGGCATCCGGATGGCAGCCGAGCATGGCGACCGCGACCGTCGAGCAAGACCGGGCAACACAGAGCACAAAGATCGGGCCCGGCCCGTCGCGACCCGTGGAGGACACTTCAGGCACTCCGGAGCTCGTCCGGGGGGCATCGGGTCACCAGCTCGACGCGAGACCGTATGCCCAGTTTGGTGAACACGTTACGGAGGTGGCTCTTCGGTGTCGAGGGATCGAGGCGGAGCTGGTCGGCGATTTGACGATTCGTGAGGCCCATGGCGGCAAGGCGAGCGATCTGCCGTTCCCCTTTCGTGAGGCTGGCCCAACCGGTGGTCGGGCGGTTGCGGACATCGCGCCGGCGCCGGGTGTACCCCACGGCCTCGGCCAGCGACCACTTCGCCCCCGCCTCCATCTCCGCTGCCAGCTGAGCACTCCCGAGGCTGCCTTGGAGGCGGGCCTGCACGTGATCGGCCCGCTCGTGTTGCGCCGACGAGCGGGCATAACCGTAGGCGGCCCGGTGGCAGTGCGCCGCGCCGAACAGCCGGGCCGCGAACGGCGCCCGCCGGCGCCCGGCGTCGGCTGCCTGCGTCGCGATGGCTTCGAGCGACTCGACGACACCGAGCACCTCGCCCTTGCGGTGGCGAAGCTCGAGCGCCTCGTAGTGCAGCGCGATGCCTCGCTGGTAGTCACCCGCCCCGGCCGCCAACTCGGCCAGCCCGGAGAGTGCGGCGGCCGTCTCGGTGTGGTTCCCACGGGCTCGGGCGCGCTGCAGTGCGTCCTCGAACATCTCCGCAGCCAGAGCGGTGTCTCCTCTCAGTACGACCACCTGCGCCCGACCACAGAGGGGGGGGACGGCCAAGTGCTCGTACGCGGTAGCCGCCGAGGCGGCGGCCGCGAACGCCTCGGCGGCCAGCTCCACGTCGCCGACCCAAAGCGCCCACCGGCCGAGAAGGCAGCGGACCTCAATGGCGATCTCGGGAGTGCCGTTTTCCTGGGCGCCGGCCAGCGCCTGGTCGAGGAAATCCCGGGCGGGGCCTACGTCTCCCCGGAGCAAGGCCAGCTCGCCCAGCCCGGCCAAGGCGACGGCGAGACCGTACGGCTCCCCGAGCTCTCGGGCGATGGCCTGGCTCTCGCCCAGGGCGTCCTCGGCGTCGCCGAGGCAGCCCTGCGCCAGGCGCAATCGACCCACCAGCGACAGGCCGATCCGAGCTCCGTGCGCATCCTGGCCGGCCCGCGCCAGACCGACGGCCTCCTCGGCCAAGGCAGCGCCGCGGTGAAGGTCGCCTTGGTTGGCGCTCGCCAGGGCCCAAAGCCGAACGGCATGGGCCACGCACCAGCCGTCTTCCGCCAGGCGGGCCATGGCCGCGCATTCCTGGAGCAGCACCGCGGCGGCCACCGGGGCGCTGTCGACCTTGCAGTTGCCGAGGAGCAACAGGCAGCGGGCTACGCCGCGGCCGTCGCCGAGGGCTCGATAGGCGTCCATTGCCCGGCCGGCCATCTCCGTACCCGCTGCGATGTCGCCTGTGGCGACCGCCAGGAGGGCCGCCCCCCACTGGGCTTTGGCCAGGACCGCCACCGGCACCGGCCCGGGCAGGGCCAACCCCGCCAGCAGGTAACGCCGGCCCTCCCGTAGCGAGCCCTGGACGCGCCACCACGACGTCATCGCACCCGCCAGGCGGAGCGCCAGCTCCGCATCGCCCGCGCCCAACGACCACTCGAGGGCGGCACGGACATCGGCGTGCTCGGCCCCCAGCCGAGCCAGCCAGTCGGCCTGGTCGGCTCCGGTCAGCTCCGGTTCGGCCTCCTCCGCCAAGGCCACCATGCAGCGAGCGTGGCGGGCCCGAACCGCCTCCTTCTCCCCCGCCTCCGCCAGCTTCTCGGTCGCGTACTGCCTGACGATGCGCAACATTCGGTAGCGTGCCTCGTCGCCGCCGGGAGTGACCGACAGCAGGCCGCAGGCGACCAACGAGTCCAGCAACTCCCCCGCATCACCGCGACCGTCCGGACCGAACACCCTCGCCGCCGCGGCGGTCGTTGCTCCACTGGCGAACACCGAGAGACGACGCAGCATCGCCCGCTGACGAACCGGGCACAGCTGGTAGCTCCAATCAACCGCCGCCCGTAGGTCACGATGGTGGGCGGGTGCGTCGCGCCGGGCCACCCCCAGCGCGCTGAGATGGCTCTCGAGGCGTTCGAGTATCTCCGCCAGCGACAGCACCACCACCTGCGCCGCTGCCAGCTCGATACCCAGTGGCAGGCCATCGACCCGCCGGCAGATCTCCCCCACCCGCAGCACGTCGCTGTCGGTCGGCACCAAGGCGGGGACCAGTGCTCGGGCCCTCTCCCAGAACAGCGCCACCGCCGACGTTGCTGCCGTCGCGGTCGGATCGGCATTCGCGGGCGGTACCGCCAGAGGGGCGAGGGACCACACTGCTTCACCCGGTACGCCGAGCGCCTGGCGACTGGTGGCCAGGATCGTCACTTCGCTACCGGCGCGCAGGACCAGCCCCGCCAGCACCGCCACCTCGGTCGTCACGTGCTCGCAGTTGTCCAGGACCACCAGTGCGGCCGAGTGGCGTAGGTGCTCGGCGAGCGAGAGCATCACCGTCCGGCCCGGCTGCTCGCCGACCTCGCATGCCTCGGCCACAACCGACGGCACGAACGACGAATCCGCCGCCCCCGAAAACGAGACCAGCACGACGCCGCCGGCGTAGCCGGTCGCCACCGACGCCGCCACCTCCTGTGCCAATCGCGATTTTCCCACCCCTGGAGGACCGGTGACCGTTACCAGCCGGCGGTGACCGAGCAGCCGGCACAAGTCGGCGAGCTCTGCCGCCCGGCCGACAAAGCTGTCCAGCGCCAAAAGCGGACCAGCGTGTCCTTTCGACATCAACCAGCGGCGGCGGGCGCCGACAACGGTCGATCAGGGGTGAGGCCGCTCGTCCTGCCTCTGCTCGCAGTGAGAACTCGCCGGGCCACGCGATGTCGCCGCATCGTCGCAATACTATTCGACGACCGTTGCCGTTGGACAAACTCGCAGAGTCGGCGACCAGAGTTTCCGGACGGGGTTCCAGGAATTCTCGACAAACCGTCCTTCGTCGGCAGCCGTCAGGCCGGTGGAACGCCTGCGGACGGATGTGGTCGAAGATCGGGGCAATTGATTACCGCTTGCCCTCGGCCATCTCCCGGGCGAGCTTCACCCTTGACGTCACCCCGAGCTTAGCAAAGACGTGGCCCAGATGGCTCTTGACCGTGCCCGGCGACACCAGCATCCGCTGCGCGATCTCGGTGTTGGTCAGCCCTTCCGCCACCAGGCGGGCGATCGCATACTCGGTCGCGGTAAGGCTCGTGGGCCCGAGTGCTGGACGACCGCGGACCCCGCGTCCCTTCGTGGCATACGCAACCGCCTCCTCCAGCGTGAGGGCGGCGCCCTCGGCAACCGTCGCAGCGACCCTCTCGGGCGTGAGGCTCTGCCCGACGAGCTCGAGGACCTCCTCGACCGGCTGACGCCGCGCCCGCGGCAACGGCATGCCAAGTGCTCCCCGCTGGGCCTGGGCCGCAGTCAGAAGGCGGGCACCCTGCTCGACGGCACCCCCGAGCACCGCGATCTCGCCCAGTCGCTCGATGGTTTCGAGGAGACCACGCACCTCCTTACAGCGGTTCTGGACGACGAGGGCCTGGTGGAGGGCGCACTTGGCCCCCGCGTCGTCCCCCTGCTGGAGCGCCAGCTCGGCCAGGGCTCCCAGGCTGGCCGCGATTTCGAGCTGGTCACCCTTGGCTCTGCTCGAGCGCAAGCCGCGCTCCAGGGCCCGGCGGGCGCCGCGAAGGTCCCCCTCCACCGCCATCGCCATGGCCCGCCACCTGGGCGGCGCCGATGGCGGACCCTCGGCCTGCTCGGTGCAGGCATCGGCGTCGTCGAAGTGCTTCCGTGCCCCGACACTGTCGCCGAGCGTGAGCAGATGGGCGCCGACCGCCGTATGCGCCGCCGCCAGCAGCACCGGTATACCTGCATCGCGGGCCAGGTCGAGCACCTCCTCGGCGAGCGCCAAGGCCGTGTGGTCGTCACCGCGCGCCCCGGCCAAGCGGGCGAGCAGCAGTGTTGCGCGACCGGCTCCCGCCCCGTCGCGGCGTTCCGTGGCCAGGCGCCGGGCGCCATCCAGCCGCGACCCAGCGGCGCGCAGCTCGCCACGGTGCAACTCGAGTTCCCCCAGGGCCAGAAGGCTCGACTGGAGCCCGTGCTTGTCGTTGTGGCCCGAGCTGATCGCCACCGCTTGTTCGGCCAGCCGGCGCGCCTCTCCTGGCTCCCCCCGGTGGAGCAGGTGGAGGGAGCGGACGGTCAGCACCTGGGTGACACACCACCAGTCCTCCGCCGCCCGAGCCAGGGCTTCGATTTCCTCGAGCGCCGATAAACCGTCGGGCGGCCCCGCGTGCTCGATGCGGCGTACGGCGAGCATCGTGCGGGCCCGGCCCGACGCGTTCCCGAGCTGGTCGAACAATTCCGTCGCCGTTGCTAGGGCTTCCTCTCTCCCGGGCAAACAGAGCGCTCCCGTCACCAGGCTCATTGCCCCAGCCGCCCGGGCCCGAGTCGCGGGCGCCGCCCCGACCACCATATCGACGACGGGCTCCAGCGACCGCAAACCGTCTGTGGGCCTGCCGGTCGACCAGAAATACTCAGCCAACAGCGCGCCGAGCTGCACCGCCAGGGAAGCGTTGCCCGCCCGTATGGCCGACGCCTGCGCCAGGCGGAGGTTCCCGAGCTCCGCGGTCACGCGATCGAGCCACGGCTGCTGATCCGACCCGAACAGCCCCTCTGCGGCCTGCTCGGCCAGGGCCGCGAACCACGCCGTGTGCCGGCCAGCACAGTCGGCCCGCTCCGTGCCGACCAGTAGCGACCCCGCGTAGACCCGAATTGTCTCCAAGAGTCGGTACCTGGACTCCTCGCCGCCGGTATCGGCTTCAACCAGCGACTTGGTGACGAGCCGGACCAAGCCCTCCAAGACCGATGCCACAGGAAATTGCACGTCGGAGCAGACCGCCTCCGCGGCGTCGAGCGTCCATCCTCCCGAGAACACCGAGAGTCGGCGTAAGAGCCTTGCTTCCGAGCCGTCCAGGCGGTCGACGCTCCAGTCCAACGCCTGCGCAAGCCCGGCGTGACGATGATGGATGGCGCCCTCACCAGCCAGGAGCTGGAATCGGCCGTCGAGACCGTCTGCGATCTCCCGAGGGCTCAACCGCCCGGTCTGGGCTGCCGCCAGTTCTATAGCCAAAGGTAGACCGTCAAGGCGCCGGCAAAGCTCTGAGACTGAGGACGCCGTCTTCGCCGTGAGGCGGAAACCCTGGCGAACAGCCAAGGCGCGACGGCAGAATAGTGCCACGGCCGGGCTGGTCGCCACCGACCTCACGTCAGAGGCGCCGTGGTCGGGCACGGCCAGCGGCCGGACGGGCCAGCAGCGCTCCCCCGCTATGGCCAGCGGTTCCCGGCTGGTCACGAGGAACCTCACCCCGCGGACGACCCTAAGAAGCTTGAAGACCAGCGCGGCAACGGTGTTGACGACGTGCTCGACGTTGTCCAGCACGACCAGCAGCTCGCGGCCGTCGATCGCTCGGACGATGGCGGTGACTGGGTCGCCGTCGCCGTGTGGGCAACCCACCGCCGCGGCCACGAAGCTGGCGGCTTCACCAGCCTTGACCCGAGCCAAATCCACAGTCACCGCCGAAACTCCGATGTTCTCCTTGGCCCCCCCAGCGATCGAAGCCGCCAGACCGCTTTTGCCGACGCCCGCGACACCGGTCAGGGTCACCAGTCGGAAGCGGGTCAGGAGCGCAGTGACCTCCCACAGCTCCACGTCGCGCCCGATAACGCCATCGGCAAGCCACTCAACGTGGCACTGCTCGACCACGGGTCGATGTGTATCGGGCATGGCGCCGGCATCCCCTCGGGCAAGGTCTTAAGCATTTATTATACTCGCAAAGAGCTCACCGAACGTTTGAGTGAGCGATGCTGTAATTCCAGTCGCCGTGGAACGCGTTCGGGGTCAGCGGGATCTCGGCCAGTTCTTCGTCGGTGATCTTGACGCCCTTGGGATACCAGTTGGTGTCTCGTTCGGCTTTGACGGTTAAACCGGTGGTTGTCGTAGTGGCACCGATCAACTCGATAATCGTCCGGTACGACACCAGCGGTCGGCCCCGCCAGTTCATGGTGATATAGCTGAACATGCGATGCTCGATCCGGTTCCATTTCGACGTGCCCGGCGGGTAGTGGCACACCGTGATGTCCAACCCGGTCTCGGCGGCCAGGGCGGCCAGGTTCACTTTCCACGCCCGCACCCGGTAGCCGTTGGAACCGCCTGCGTCGGCGGTGATAAGCAGCCGGGTGGCGGCGGGGAACCGCTCGGCGCCCATCGACCGCCACCACCGCCGAACCGATTCGACCGCGAACTCGGCGGTATCGGCGCTGTCGCCTACCGACACCCAGCCCTCGTCGTTGGCCAGGTCGTACACCCCATACGGGATGGCCCGCCCCAGGGTCTTGTCGACGAAATTATGCACGTTGGCCCGTTCCGGTTCCCCCTGCGGCTGGTACTCGACGCCGCCGTTGGCGAACTCGCCCACCAGCTCCTTCTTCTTGGTGTCGACACTGATCACCGGCTGACCGTCGGCGAAGAACCCGGCTACCTCCTCGTTGAGATGCACGAACTGTGCGTCACGATCGGGATGCGCCGTGCCCTCCTTGGCCTTGACCGGCGCCTGCAGGCTGTAGCCCAGCTTCTTCAGGATCCGCCCCACCGTGTCATCGGTGATCTTGAAGCCCTGGCGGACCAGATCGTCGGCCAGCTTGGCGGTCGACTTCGACGTCCACCGCAGAAACGACATCGGGTTACCCCGCGTGGCCGGGTTGACCAGCTCGTCAAGCGCCTCCAGCAAACCCGGCTGCTTGTCCTCCGACTTTTTATCCCCGCCACCAACGGGCCGTTGCCGATCCGACAACTCCACCCCCGCCGCGACTTCCGCCACCGCTTTGATCACCGTATTCCGGGACATCCCCGACGCCGCCGCGACCGCCGACTTCCCGCCCCGACCCATACCCTCGGCCATCGCGCCGACCACAACCCGACGCTGGCGCTCATTCAAATGAGGCAAGACCACATCGAAGAATCGCGCGAGCTCCCCGGTGCTGACCTGCACACCACAACTGTACTATGCGCGCTCTAACATTCGGTGGACCCAAAGCGCCATATGTGCCAAGGGAGACTAGCGCAAGGCGTGCGACTAGGCGCTTGTCTACCATATTGGTCGATGTTCTGGGTAAAGGGTGCGCTTAGGCTTGGGGTAAGCCACGCACCCGCTGGCGGAAGAGGTGCCATGCTGACATCGGCGCCCGAGCTGGAGAGCGGTCGAACCCTGACATCAGGCGCGTCGGCCCAAGGAGAGCGCGAAGCCACCACCAGGACGACGGTCTTCCGGACCTGGTTGCTCCTGCTGCTCTCACGAGGGCCCTGTCGCGGCTATGACTTGATGGAGGCACTCCGGAACCGCAGCCTCGTCAAGACGACAGGCCGCCTTACCTTTACCGCACGCTCGGTCGGATGGAAACCGACGGCCTGCTCAGCTCGCAGTGGGAGTCGTCGTCCCGCTCGCCGCACCTCCGCCGGATATACGAGCTGACGCCCGCCGGTCGTGTGGCACTGAGCGAGCAGACCAGGGTCGTTCGAGATCTGGACGACCAGCTTTGCGAACTGTGTGAGTAACTTCGGGCCAGCGACCCGACCGTCGCCCGAGCGATACACGCCCACCGCGCGCTGGTGCCGCAGCAGGACTGTCGAACGACGAGGGCAATCGGCTGTTGCGCATCGTTCGACGGTCTTCGGGGTCGGTGGTGACATGGCGACGAGCGGAGATGGTGTTGTTGTGGTTGTCGGTCCGGGGAATGGACGTGGCCGCCATCGCGAAGGTGACGTTCACGCGCCCGGATCGGGTGCGGGAGGTCATCAACAACTTCAATGAGGACCGCTTCGAGTCGCTGTACCCCAAGTACGCCGGTGGCCGACCGCCGGAGAATACCCTGGCCATCACGGTCTGCCACTATCCGCCTGGCACCTCGAAATGGAACCGGATCGAGCGCCGGGCTGGTAACCCAATGGCGTCAGGATCAGCGATGCCGAACTCGCCGCCGTACCTTCGCGAGGAAGAACTGGGAACCGATTCGAAGGTAGGAGTGTGCGGCCACCCAGCCAGCGAAAATGGGCCAAGGAGCCGGCTCAGTCGCCGGGTCGGCGCGACTTCACGTGCGTAGAGGCGGGTGCACACCGTACTCGGATAGATCCGGCTTCGTCGTGATCGCTCGCCGACGTCGACTGGCCTGTTGATCGTTCGCGGGGCCGTGCGATCGTCACTCAACCTGGTTCACTTCGACCTTCCGGTGTATGATAGAGGCGTGAGACGCTTGTCTGGGAAGATTCGTGCGGATCCGTAGTCAAGAATGGCGGCCCTGCGATGAAAGTCGTTATTCTGGCCGGTGGGCTTGGAACGAGACTCGCCGACGACGCGCAATCTCCGCCGAAGCCTATGGTCCAGATCGGGACCCACCCGATCCTTTGGCACATCATGCAGCATTATGGTGTTTATGGCCATAATGAGTTCCTGATCTGCCTCGGCTATCGCGGCGATATCGTCAAACGGTACTTCGCCGAGCAAGCCCAAGTCGGAACTGATATCACGGTTTCGACTGCGACAGGGGAGATCACTCGGCACGCGGGACCCAGGACAGATTGGGTCGTCCACTTGGTTGATACGGGCCTTTCCACGAACACCGGGGGAAGAGTGAAACGCCTAAAGCAGTGGCTCGATGACGACGATTTTCTCCTCACTTACGGCGACGGAGTCGCTACCGTGGACTTGGAGCGACTTCTCGCCTTTCATCGTTCCCACGATCGGATCGCCACCGTTACCGCCGTGAGGCCGCCCGCCCGATACGGCGGGCTGCTTCTAAATGGCGACTTCGTTTCCCACTTCAGCGAGAAGCGGATCAGCGAGGGGTGGATCAACGGTGGTTTCATGGTGCTCTCCCGCGAGATATTGGACCACATTCCGGGGGACGACACCAACCTGGAGCTCGATGTCCTCGAGGGCCTAGCCGAGCAGGAGCAGCTGGCGGCATACCGTCATGAGGGATTCTGGCAGTGCATGGACACGCCACGCGACGTACGGACGCTGCTCGACCTATGGAACGGCGGCGCCCCCCCTTGGAAGACGTGGTGACCACCCCTGCGCGCGTGGAAACCGGCGGATTTTGGCTGGTACCGCGAGGTGTTCGTCACGGGCGCCTCCGGGATGCTCGGGTCCTGGATGGTCCGACAGTTGCTTGCCCGCGGAGCCGACATCGTTTGCCTCCTGCGTGATTGGGTCCCCGACTCCGAGTTGCTCCGGTCGTCTGCAGTCGAGCGCTGCACGATCGGCCGCGGCGATGTCGTCGATCAGGCTTTGCTGGAACGAACACTTGGCGAGTACGAGGTTCGCACGGTCTCGCATCTGGCCGCCCAGACGGTCATGGGTGTGGCTACGCGGAACCCGGCTTCGACAATGCCGACCAATATTGGAGGGACCTGGGCGGTTCTCGAAGCGTGCCGGCGGTCCCCACTGGTGGAAGAGGTGGTCGTCGCTTCTTCTGACAAGGCGTATGGAGCGCAGCCGGTTTTGCCTTATACGGAGGACATGCCGCTCTCACCCAAACACGCCTACGATGTCAGCAAGCCCTGCGCCGACATGATCGCCCGGTCCTTCGCGGCCTATGGAGCAGCGGTGGGAGTGACCCGCTGCGGAAACCTGTATGGTGGCGGCGATCTCAACTGGAACCGGGTGGTTCCCGGAACTATTCGGTCTATCCTGAGAGGCCAGCGCCCGGTCATCCGCTCGGGATGGCACCTTCGCGCGAGACTACGTCTATGTGGACGATGGAGCGTCTGCCGTGCTCTGTCTCGCTGAACACTTGAGCGACCAACGATGCCGCGGCGAGGCATTCAACTTCTCCACCGAGACTCCGGTGACAGTCTTGGATGTGGTGCAGATGGTCCTTCGGTTGATGGGCTCTGATCTCAAGCCGATCATTCAGGACGAGGCTCGTCACGAAATCCGGGCGCAGTACCTGAGCGTAGCCAAGGCGCGTGAGTTTCTCGCCTGGCAGCCAAGGTTCACCTTGGTCGAGGGTTTGACCCGAACGATCGAGTGGTACGAAAAGTCTCTTGCTGTCGCCCGATGAGCGGTGATCGCGACATCGACTCCGTTGTGCTGGCCCGCCGGGTCCGCCGTCATGTGCTCGATATGACCCACCGAGGGAACAGCTCGCATGTCGCATCGGCGTTGTCGATCACCGACATCCTCGCTGTGCTGTATGCCAGTGTCCTCCGGGTACAGCCGTCGCAACCCGACTGGCCGGGCCGCGACCGATTCGTCCTTAGCAAGGGTCACGCCGGCGCCTCGGTATACGCAACCCTCGCCGAGTGCGGCTTCTTCGACGTTTCCCGCCTCGATGACCACTGTCGTGACGGCTCGCTGCTCAGCGGTCACGTTTCCCACAAGGGCGTGCCAGGTGTGGAACTGTCCACCGGGTCACTCGGGCATGGACTACCGATTTGTGCCGGGTTGGCCCTCGCCGCCAAGTTGGACGACCGGTCGAGTCGTGTGTTCTGCCTCCTGAGTGACGGCGAGTGCGATGAGGGCTCGGTGTGGGAGGCGGCACTCTTCGCGGCGCACAATCGGCTTTCACAACTATGCGCCATCATCGACTACAACGGTCTCCAGAGCCTCGGAACCACCGAGGATACGATTCGACTCGAGCCTCTAGCCGAGAAATGGCGGGCGTTCGGGTGGTCGGCCATCGAAGTCGACGGCCATGACCACCCTCAGCTTCGAGCGGTCCTGCCCGCAATCGACCCGGATAAGCCATCGGTTGTCCTGGCCCACACCACCAAGGGGAAAGGGGTCACCTTTATGGAGAACTCGGTCTTATGGCACTACCGCAGCCCCCAAGGCGAGGACTATGAGCGGGCCTGCCGGCAGCTTGGTTCTATCCAATGAGGAACGAATTTGCCGCGGCGATTAATCGGCTGGCGCAGCAGGATCCGTCGTTCATATTGTTGACCGCAGACCTGGGATATGGCGTGCTGACCGACTTCGCCCACAATTTCCCCAATCAGTTCGTCAACGTGGGCGTCGCCGAACAAAACATGATAGGCATCGCTGCCGGGTTGGCGATGTCGGGACGCACGGTCTTCACGTACTCGATCGCCAACTTTGCAACTCTCAGATGCCTCGAGCAGATCCGAAATGACATTTGCTACCCCGAGCTGAGCGTCACCGTTGTTGCGGTCGGCGGCGGCTACAGCTATGGGTCAGCTGGCTACTCCCACCACGCGACTGAAGATCTCGCCATTATGCGCGCCATGCCCAACATGACGGTCCTTGCCCCAGGTGACGGGTGGGAGGCCACAGAGGCGACCATGGCGGCCGCCAAGTTAGGGCGGCCCTGTTATCTCCGATTGGATCGCTCCGCTGGAGGCGTAGCACCCGACGGCGATGATGAGGGCTTTCGGATCGGACGCCTACGGCGAATCCATGGCGGCCCGACGGTGGTGCTGGTAGCTTCCGGCGGGATACTCGGGGCGGCTCTACAGGCCAAGATCATCCTTGATCAGTCTGGCATTGAGGTCGGCGTGGTAAGCTGCCACACCGTCAAGCCACTTGACCGTCGTGGGATCGTCGAGATCGCTACGAGTTCATCGCTCCTCGTAACCATTGAGGAACATTCCGTCATCGGGGGACTCGGCTCCGCCGTGGCGGAACTGGTCGTCGATGAGTTTATTCCGGTCAGATTGCTCAGATTGGCATTGCCCGATGGCTTCCCATCTGTCGTAGGGTCCCAGGACTTCCTCCGGAATCGCTACGGCCTCTCGCCCGAACACATCGCTGATCAGATCAGCGCCCGCCTCGCCGTTACCGGTTGAGCTGTTACCGGTGAACACACAGTCGCTGGTCGGGGATCGCGAGAAGGCGCGTTACCTGCTCGGCGGCATCTACAACACGGCCCTCGGATATACGCTGTTCGCCCTTCTGTACACGGGCCTCCATCGTCGTGTCCACTATCTCGCCATCCTGGTCATCGCCCAATCGGTCAGCGTGGCCAACAACTACATGGTCTATCGCTGGTTCGTATTCCGAGTGCGCGGGCACGCCCTCGCCGACGGCGCCCGATTCTCGACCGTCTACCTCGTCACGTTCCTTGCCAACCTCGCCGCCCTCCCGTTCCTGATCGACGTGGCGGGATTGCCCGCGCTGGTCGCACAGGCGGTTGTGATCGTCGGCGTCATGGTGACCAGCTACCTCGCACACAAGCGATTTTCGTTCCGTCGACCTCCCAACTGAGGGATCACAGAAGAAGCGCAACGCTTTACCACTCACCACCCGAACTTCTCGCGTACCACGAAGTTGGGTCGCTGCTTGACCTCCTCGTAGATGAGTCCGACGTACTGGCTCATGATACCCAGCATGCAAAACAGGAAGCCGAAGAGGAGGATGTTCACCGCCACGATGGTCCCGAATCCCGGAAACGGGACTCCGAACAGGACGAAGTCAATCGTCAGGCCCACAAGTGCGAGCATCGACAGTGCGGAGAGAACGAGGCCGAAGATTGTGATGAGCCTCAATGGCACGTACGAGTGAGCTAGGATGCCGGTCACCGCCAGATCGAAAATCGTACCGCTGTCGGCTTTTGACTGCCCCCCGAAGCGTGGCGGTCGTTCGTGAGCTACGCCAATTGAGCGGTAACCGGTCCAAGCGAAGAGCCCGCGAACGAAGCGGTTGCGCTCAGGCATGGAGTTCACTGTCTCGTAGACCTTGCGGTCAATGAGTCGGAAGTCGCTGGCATTGACCGGGATCCGGTGGTCCGTCAGCTTGTCCGCCAGCCAGTAGAAGAGACGCGAGTTCATCCGCCGCAAAGCTCCCGTCCCGCGCCGGGCAGTCACAATGCCGTAGATATTCTCATACCCCTCCTCCCAGAGTGCGATAAATTCGTCGATCAGCTCCGGCGGATCTTGAAGATCAGCCGACATCACGACGGCGGCATCACCGGCGGCGTGCGCCAAGCCTGCAGTTATCCCTCCATCGGTGCGGAAGTTGCGTGCCAACTGGACAACCTTGAACCGAGGATCGCCGTCATGGATGGCCATGAGCTTCGCGAACGTATCGTCCCGCGACCCATTCTCGACCACGATAACCTCGAAATCGTAGTCGGCATGATGATCGAAGACCGTCCGCAGACGGCGAGCCAACTCATCGACGCAATCCTCTTCGTTGTAGGCGGGGGTCACCACAGAAATCAGCTTCTTACTCATCAGGCTCTCCCGCGAAGGCACTCGGGCTGGGCGATCATGCGGCTAAGCCCAAAAACGAGGAAGGATTGGCAGCTCGGCACGGCTCCGATACGTGCTTCTCGCCCCTCGTAGTACATCTCGCAGCGAAGACTGATCCTAAGCTCGGCAGGAAGCGCGGATGCATCATATTGTGATAGACTACTGTGAGCGTGGGTGAACGCTGCAACAAGATCCGTTGACGCTGTCCGACGACTCCCGCTTGGCTCGGGAAGGGCTGGCTTCTGTTCGTCACGGCTGCCGATGCGTCTGAGGATCACAACCGAACCACAACTTGGCTCGTCGTACTCGGATATTCTTGGACTCGCCCGGGCGGCAGAATACTGGAAGTTTGACGGGTTCTTTCGATCCGACCACTACATGATGAACTACGGTGACAGGCCAGCACCGCCGGGCCCGAGCGACGCCTGGATCACACTCGCTGGGCTGGCCAGGGAGACGAGTTCGATCAGGTTGGGCACGCTGGTGACCCCGGTGACGTTTCGTCACCCGGGTCCTCTGGCTGTCGCTGTCGCGCAGGTTGACGCCATGAGCGGAGGTAGAATCGAACTTGGTCTCGGATCCGGTTGGTTCGAGCGGGAGCACGCGGGATACGGCATACCGTTCCCTTCAGTTGAGGAGCGCTTCGACCGGCTGGAAGAATTGTTACGAATCCTGAACGCATGGTGGTCCACCGATTGGGGAGGTACTTTCGACCATCGGGGCCAGTATTTCGACCTTGTCGGATGTCCGGCACTGCCGCAACCGGTCCAAGGACATGTGCCAATTATTCTGGGTGGGTGGGGACGACATCGCACCCCATTGCTGGCGGCGTCGTTTGCCGACGAATACAATTTAGCCTTTGGAACTCCCGGGGCATGCCGGGAACAGTACGACAGGGTGTTGGCAGCCTGCGACGTCGTCGGCCGAGACCCAACCGGATTGCGCTGGTCCACGGTGGTGACCATCTGCTGCGGCGAAGACGGGCCAACTCAGGTTCGACGGGCCGCGCTCGCCGGTTGGGACCCAGTTCGTTTACGGTCGCTTCCGGGACGCATAATCGGGACGACGGACGAGGTCACCGAACGCCTCGTTGAGTATTGGGACGCCGGTGTAGACACGGTTTACCTGCAAATTCTGGATATGGGCGATCTCGAACACCTTGCATTACTCGGGCAAGAGGTCGCCCCGCGCGTTTCGGCCATTTAGACCTAACCTAAGTGGAGGACCCGGTCGGCATGGTTGGACGCCTGCGGGGCGATTCCACCGGTGCAAGGTAGGAGGATATCCCGCGACCGGCGTTATTGGTCAGAGCTCCCGCGGGATTCGGGGGCGGGGCAGGCGATGTTTCGGGTACCTCACCGGCGTAAGAGTCCTCGGTTGATGTACAATCTGTACATGAGTGAGTTTTCCGTGAGCGAGGCACGGAACCGTCTGGCCGAAGCGATCGACCTCGCCCGCTCCGGGGAGCCGGTCTACATGACCAGCCGTGGCCGTCGCGTCGCCGTGCTCGTCGACGCCGCGTCCTACGACGCTCTGGTTGAGGCAGCCGAGGACGTGATGGACCGCGCCGAGCTTCGAGCCGCTCGCGCGGAGGAGGACTACGTGCCCTGGGAGGAGGTCAAGGCCGACCTCGGCCTTCGTTGAGCAAGTACCAGGTCGAGATCGCCCGACGAGCAGTCAAAGCCCTGGCAGCGCTCCCGCGTCGGGAACAGCAGCGAGTACGAGCTGCGATCGACCTGCTTGCGGACAATCCCCGGCCGCCCCGATGCACAAAGCTGGTCGGCGAAGACGACGCCTACCGAGTCAGAGTCGGTGTCTACCGGGTGGTGTACGAAGTGCTTGACGACCGGCTTTTGGTCCACGTCGTCCGAGTCGGGCATCGCCGCGATGTGTACGAGGGCTAGAAGACACTCGAACACAGCCCCTGTACCGGCGTTCGGGGCCGGTGGTCGGTCAGTTCCCCCGCCAGCCAGTAGAACAGCCGGGAGTTGGCGCGACGCACAAGGCCCGTCCCCCGCCGAGCAGTGACCACTCCGTACACGTTCTCGTAGCCCTCTTCCCAGCGGGCGATGAACTCGGCGATCAGCTCCGGGTCCTGCAGGCCGGCGGTCATCACCACTGCCGCGTCGCCCCGGGCCTCGGCCAGGCCGGGAGTGACCCCGCCGTCCATTCGGAAGTTGCCCGCCAGCTGTAAGACCCGGAACCGGTCGTCCTCCTCGTGGATCGCGACCAGCTTGGCGAAGGTGTCGTCCTCCGAGCCGTTGTCGACCCTGATCGCCTCGAAGTCGTAATCGGCCAGCTCGTCGAAGACCTTGCGCATGCGCCACGCCAGCTCTTCCACGCACTCGGTCTCGTTGTACGTCGGAACGACCACCGAAATGAGCTTCCGGTCGCTCATGGCGACGGCGCCAGCGCTTTCTCGTACCAGGCGATAGTCCGGGTCAGGCCGGCGACGAGATCGAACCTGGGCGCCCAGCCCAGCATCTCCCTCGCCTTGGCGGCGCACAGGTGCTGGTCACGGATTTCGTTGGAGGCTTCGTCCAGGATCACAGGGCGGGCCGCCGAGCCCATAAGCTCGAGGATCAGCTCCACCAGGGCTATGACCGTGAGCGGCGTCTCGGTGGAGAAATTGAACGCCTGTCCATGGCAGCGGTCGTCGACTGCCAACCGCTCGGCGAGCAGCGTGGTCGCCGCCGCGCCGTCCTCGACGTAGACGTAGTCACGGACGAACGTCCCGTCCGAGCGGATGACCGGCGGCTCGTCCCTGAGCACCGCACGAATGGAGCCGGGGACGATCCGGTTCCAGTTCAGGTCGCCGGGGCCGTACAGGTTCCCGCACCGGGTCACCCCCACCGGGAGGCCGTAGGTGGCGGCGAAGGACCGTGCTATGAGGTCGGCGCACGCCTTGCTGGCGTCGTAGGGATGTCGGGCGGACAGCGGCATGTCCTCGGTGTAGGGCAGCCGGGGCTGGCTGCCGTAGGCTTTGTCCGACGACGCCAGGACGACCTGCTCGACCGTCGGGCTTCGCCGGCACGCCTCGAGCACCGCCACGGTGCCGAGGACATTGGACTGGAAGGTGCCGACCGGGTTCCGGCAGGCGACTCCGACGACAGTCTGAGCGGCCAGATGAAGGACTGTGCGGACCTCATACTCGCCGAGGACCCGCTCGACGAGCGCCTGGTCGGTCACGTCCCCCCGAGCCACGGCGCAACGCTCGACGGCGGTCGACAGGACGAGCTCGGACTTTGGCACCCAGTCCCGGACGAGACAGGTCACCTGGGCTCCGAGGCACAGCAGACGGTCGACGACGCTCGAACCCAGCAGCCCGGTCGCACCGGTGACGAGGACCGGGCGGTCGTGCCAGAACCGGATCCCGCCGCCGTCCGGCTTGCTCACGGCTACGACTTCCATGGCGGAGACCCGCTGTTCCACAGATCGAGCAGGAGTCGGACGTCCCGAGGGGTGTCCATGCACTGCCAGAAGCCCTCATGGCGAAAAGCGGCTAGCTCGCCAGCGTCGGACAACCCCTCTAACATGTCGGTCTCCAGGCTGTCGCCCTCGCCGTGGATGCGGTCCAGGAGAGTCCCAGACAGCACCGTGAATCCCCCGTTGAGCCAGCCTTCGCTGAACCGTTTCTCGCCGAAACGGACGACCGAATCCACGTCCAGGTTTAGGCCGCCGAAGCGGGCCGAGGGGCAGACAGCGGTCACGGTGGGGGCACAACCGGAGGAGAGATCGAAATCGACCAGCTTGTCGAAGTCGACGGTCGCCACGCCGTCGCCATAGGTCGGCATGAATTGCTCACCGTCCAACCAGTCCTCGACGCGCTTGATCCGGCCGCCCGTTCCCGTCCCGATCCCCGTGTCCACAAGGTGGACGACCAAGTCCTCCAGGCCGCGCCGTGCTGAACGATGGTCGCCGTTCCGGCCATGATCGTGACGTCGCCCCCGAACTGCGACTGCTCGAAGAAGAACCGCTTGACGACGTCGCCCCGGTAGCCCAGGCAGACCACAAACTCGGTGTGCCCGTACCGGGCATAGTGCTGCATGATGTGGCACAGCAACGGGCGACCGCCGATCTCCACCATCGGCTTCGGAGTTGAATGGTTCTCCTCGGCCAGCCGAGTTCCGAGGCCGCCTGCGAGGATAACGACCTTCACTTCCTCTGTCCAGTTTCCCGTTCCGCGCTGACCTGTCGAACGCTCTCATATGATGGGACGTTTTGTTGCCAACTTTCAACGCCATGCGAACCTTCATTCCGACTCTAGCGCCCTACACCGGGCTGGGAAAAGGGTCGTTCCGTGTTCTGTCGGCACACGTGCATCGTGCTGCGCGTGGCGTTGAATATTGGCAACGATTCCACCTGATCGCCGGTGAGGAGTTGGAACGCCGCCGAGGGAGGTGCCGTCGGGCACCGGAGAGTCCGACGAGGAGACCGATGTCGGTTGTCCACGAGTTTGCCGAATCGGATCACCCCCGCTCCGGACCGGTAGGCGATGCGAGTGAGCATCACCACCGAGCCGCAACTCGGCGCATCGTACGAGGAGCCTCTGAGAGGGGCAGCCTGCCCGTGGCCTTCGCCCGAGAGCTTGAGCACCCAGCCGACCGCTTACACCGTGGCGGCTGCCCTGCGACAACTCGTCGCGTCGAACCGATTATCGTGTCCCCCGCACGACACGAGGAGTCGATAGTATTGATGACGCCTACGACCAGCATCGCTCTCGTTGAAATAACACAACGCGAAGCTACGTCCCTCTCGCGGCGGTTATGTGGTAGCTACAGTGGACCCGAAAACGGATCGAACGGATTTCCATCCGGCCTCTATGCTAGAACGAGCGGAGCTGACCTAATGCCTCTGCATCACCATCCGTTCATTTGTCCGCTATCGCCTCTTGGCTCCGGATTCGAATCACCATGAGTACACCGCCAGACGATCTCATGTTGGAGCGATCGGTGCGTCCGGAGCAAGCTCAGCCCGGCGTCGGAGAATGCCTAGTCTCCGACCTTCGGAGCGGCGAACACGCCGAGACCTCCTCCGGAGACGCTCTTCTAAAGGACATCCGCGCGATCGGCAACGAGTTGGTAAAGGCCTGGCTTTTGCTGCTCGTGGCCCAACAACCCAGTCACGGCTACGACCTGGTCGAGGCTGTCCGAACACAGGGAATGAGCGTCGCCGACCCGAGCTACGTCTACCGGCTTCTACGGGAGCTCGATCGGGTTGGGCTGCTGTCCTCCCATTGGGACCACTCCGGCAGGGGCATGGCGCGAAGGGTCTATACGATAACGCGGTTGGGACGCGCCGAACTGTCTCGTTATGCGAGCGCAGTTGCCCTGCTCGGCGGTCGGCTACAGCGCTATGGTGAGAGCTTTGAAGGTGTCCGTCTAGCCGACCCTGGCAATTGAGGCTGCACCAGCGCAGGACGGCAGCCTGCGGCAAAATGTCACGGGTTCTCAGCGCAGCGAGAATTCGTCGCTGGCGAATGCGTCGGGAACCGGGTTCCCACTCAGGAGGAACTTGAGCACCGCCGCATGCTGCATGACTTCCATGTGTACCGCGGCCGATAGTTGTTGCAGGCCCGCGTCCTGAAACTGTGACACCCCGGTTAGACCGTTTGCCGCCAGGACGCCCTCGACAGATGCCAGAACTCCGCCCACCTCGGCGACCGATCCTGCACGAGACAGGTTGCGTTGTACGATTGTCTTGAACGTCGGGTCAGGGTCGGTGACGGCCGGGCGGCCACGTTCGGTGAGTTTCTCGTTCCACGCATCGCGGTACACCCGGTGGTGACCGCCCGCGATCGCCAGAAGCTCCTGGAGGGCCGGGGGGATTGGTCCGAGCCCGTCTGCCGCCACGGCGCCCGGAACTGTTGCGTACGTCCCCACCGCGAGTATCTCGAGGCTTGCAGCAAAAGTCATCGTGGCAATGTCATCGGGCCGTACCGTTGTCGGGACACGCGTCGAGGTCGTTGGCGGTGTCGGCGCGGCGAGCGTGGCGCAACCGCCGGCACCGAGGACAACCAGCCCCGACAACATGGAGAGCACAAAGCGACGTCTGGTCAGTTCGTCGGCTCCTCCAGCCGTCGTACCACAGGCGAAGCTGCTCACTTCGATGCTCCCTCGGGCGGCGGGCTGGCGTTCGTGGGAACTGGAAAGGTTTGGGCCAAGGCCGCTCGTACGGCTTCCGGCGGGAACTTGCCCAGGTCCGCAGCGAGCGGGTCCTCGAACAGGCGCCCCGAACCTTGCCCGACGAGCACCTGCAACATCTGCAACACCGCTAGGTGCTGCGACTCGACTCCCATGATGCTGGCGACCAGCGACCGGGCCCGCGGGTCCGAAACCAGAGACAGGTCGGCCTGGTACGTGCTGGCAATGACCCCCTCGAACATCGACAGAAGCCCGATGATCCCTTTCGAGTCTGTCAGTTTCGCCTGGTCGACCGCGTCCTTGTACTTCGGGTCAGGTGCAATCTGGACCCTGCCGCCCAGCGAAGCGCACAGCGCTTGGACGGCCTGGCGATGGGCGTCGTGTTGCGCCAGGGTCTGGGCCGCAAACGTTCCGAACAGCGGCACCCCGTTCTGCACGTAGGGCGCCGAGAGCACCTTGCGGTAGAGACCCAGCAGGAGGATCTCGAGGGAGGACGCCGTCTGCAGTACCTCGATGTCGATCGGCGATGCGACCTGCGGCGATGGCTGGTCTGCCTCGTCGTGCCCCGAGGCTTCAGATGATAGTGACACGGATCTCGTTACCTGAGACGTAGTAATCGTCGTAGATACACAGCGCGTAAGAGTCGCCAGGGTCGATGTTGGCCTGCCCCGGCAATACGGGCGGCCCGTAGGCGCCTTTGCCCTCGCCGCCCTCGACGACCACCTGTCCGATCGTGCGGTGCGGTGAAGTCGCCATGCACTCGTGGTGAAGCCCGCCCGTCTCGTAGGCGGCAGAACCAAATTTGGGGAGGAGTTCGACGTCATATATTTCGTCGGGAAGGCCAGCGACCGGGCAGCTGTACCCGACCTTGGATCCGGCGGGATCACAGTCGCCCATGTTGCCGGCAAAACCGCTGACGGTCAGCGTCGATGTGGCCGCGTCGAGCGTGAGCGAACCTTTGAAGGCCGTGCATGCGGCGGCCGGAGACGACAGGGCCAGAAGGACCGCCACCGAGGTGCCAACGGCGGCCTTCGTTGCAACGCGCCAAGCGTCGGTTCCCCGGGGGCGCGTCACGGCCGTCGCGCGGTCGTCGTGAACTGGGCAGCCAAGCCCTTGAGAGCCTGAGAGCTCCCGTCGCTGGGGTCGCGGATGAACGACACCATGGCGTATGTGGTGCCGGGCTGGAGATCGACCGCGAAGGTCCCCTGCTGACCTGGCAAGAGAGGGACTGTCCCGGCGTAGGGAGCAACGATGTGCCGTTGCGAGCCGCGCAACTGGGCGACGATGGAGACGACGCCGGGGGGAAGGGGGAAGAGGTCCAAGCCGTGCAGGCTGTGGCCTGCGTTGTAGACGACGAACACCACCCGCCCGGAAGGGACGCGGCTCAGGAACTCGTAGTGGTCGTCCAGCATCGCGACCCGGACGACGGCAGGACGGGGGACGGCTGCGGCTGAGCCCGGTGATGCGCTGCAGGCCGTGAGGCCGCAGTACAATGACAGGCCCGCACCAAGCAGTGAGGAGCACCCCCTCCTCACGGCGAATCTGCCGCCATCGGGACTCCTGCGCCATCATCGACGCCTTCGGCGGCATCGCCCGTCTCCGCCGCGGCGGGCGCAGTGGAACTCGCAGCGTCAGTCTCCCCGGCGTTCTTCACGCGACGCTTTCGGGCCGTCCAGGCGAGCATCAGCAGCCCGACGACCAAGAGGATTGCGCCCGGCACCCCGCCGCTTCGGTGGTACCCGCCGTCAGGCAGGTCGACCCTGGTGGTGAAGATGTCCTGGTCAGTCGTGCCGACCTGGGAGTTGCGAGTGTCGGGCCAGGCGGCGAGGACGCCGGCCTCGTTCGACACCAGGCCCAATCGCGAGCCGAACTCGACGAGGTTGGCAGCGGAAGGGTTCAGGTATTGCGGACCGATACGGGAGTCCGACGACGATCTCGTCAGCAAGTTGTTTCCCGCCCAGGTACGCCCGGCATTGATCGAGTATGTGTAAAAGACGCTGTTAGCCAAATTGGCCGGGTCCTGACGCCGGTCGAGGAAAATGGCGTCGACCCTCCCTTGCGGTGAAACCGCCAGTCGTGGCAGGGAGTGGTCCCGCCCATTCCCCACCGGGTCGTCATTCAGTCGGCGAATAGGCCCCCAGGTTCCGGTGAGGCCGGGAGCGCAGCGGGCCAGGATATCCGCGCTCCCGTGACGGGCGTCAGCCCAGGCAATGCACGCAACCCCTGACCCGGCAGCGATAGCGGGTGGCGGCATGGTGAAGATGAGCATGACCCGGCCCGGTGCCACGATCCCGGCATCGACCACCCGACCGCGCCCGAAATGGGCGCCGCCGTCGGTTGAGGTGGCGGCTACGATCGACCATGTGCCCGTGAAGGTGCCTCCGGCCAGCCCCTCGTAGTCGACGGCGTCGGAACCAAGGTCGTAGTAGGCCACTGCGACCGTGTGATGGGGGCCGATGATCAGGGCGGGAGCCACCACCCTGGCGCGGTCTCCGTCGCTGACACGCACCGGCACGGAGAAATGCCCCGCCCCGTCGTCGGAGTACGATCCCAGGATGGGGTTGTCGGCAGGTTGAAATCCGCCCAGCATGGGAGCGGCTGCGGAGTGCAGCCACACAAGTATGAGCCGGCCAGCCCGACCCAGCGACAAATCGACCGCAAGGCGGACGCCGAAGTTGTCGGGGCCGAGCACCAGGCGCGGTGGGCTGAACGTGCGCCCCAGGTTGTCTGATGACGTAATGAACGCCCCCATCGGGGTATTGCCGCCCCCGTGCAGGCCGACAAAGAGGTAGTAGAGCACGCCCCGTCGATCGAAGACCGCCTCAGGGGCATAGCACTTCTCGGCCCCGGGGGGGAGCGTGGGGACCGGGTCGAGCGGCGCCCACGTCCCGCCACCGTCGCCCGAGATGTTCAGCGAGCAGCTGAAGTCGGGTGCGTCGAGACGGTTTGCGTCCACGACGACCGACGGATCCCGAGGGTCTACGACGAGCTCAGGAGAGTTGTTGGCGGGCCCTGTTCCTAGGTTCATGGCGGTGACCGCCGACTCGGGCGCGACGTGCGTCAGGCCTGCGGCCAACAGCACCCGGGCCAGCAACATAGCGCCAACCGTCACCGCCACCAAACCAAGAATTGCAGGGACGACGAGCATTCCCTTGGAGCGCAGGCTCCCTTGCTGCTCAGGGGAACTCTCAATGAGGGATTTTGTCGTGAACGAGCCTAAACACTGGCGAACCACGTACGCTAGCTGCGGTCGCCCACTCAGATGATACGAACCGGGAGTTGTGGCCCACCGTAGTTGGTGGCACCGTTCTCAGTGACGCACAGATTCGCAAATTCGCCCGAGGCATTAGTTACCGCCAGGTCAGAGGTGGGAACAGCAAAAGTGCCGCCTCCCACCCCGGCCGCGTTCACACTAAAGCTGCCGAGACGGACACCCTGCACCACCGCCCCATTCTTGTCCATGCAGTCACCGACAAAATTACCGTGAATATCTGTCACGTAGTTTATGCCGCTTTGCGTAAATGGAATTGCAAAAGTGCTGAATGCGTTGCCGTCATATATGTTCACATCATATGTACCAGCAACCACGTGCAGAAACGCATCGGTGGTCTGAGTGAGGGCACCGCTGGTGCACCCCCACGACGTGAGACGTACCGAGATAACATTGTTCACGGCAGTATGGGCTAGCGTCAAGTTCCCGGTCGGGTAATTCGTGGTCAGACCAGCCCCCGGACAATAACCCATGCTGGAGCCGAACCCGTCGCCACCGAATCCAGTTACCCCGACGCCACTACTCTGGCCTGCGCCTGCGCCTGATACCCAGGTCACAATCGCAGCGCCTCTGAAACTGGTGCAGGCGAATGCCACACTTCCGAGAGCGAGCACGACCATAGCTACGGCGGTGCCCACCACGAAATGCCCCCGACGCCGCGAGTTCAGCACCATTGTTTCGGACCTCCCCTTAGTCGTTGCACCCACGAGGGCGAACGGGTTGGAGTCCGGAGCGTACAGGTTGTCGAAGGCGGACGCAACACCAGCGGCGCAAGGTTTATTTGCACTATGGGGCTCGCGACCGTGATGGTTGGTGACCACTAAGGCTGCCCAACCAGCATGTGTAGCTGGTCCAGGCGGCCGCATTAGGCGCCCAGCGACGTTGGACCGGGTCGGGGTTGCGCCACGGTGCGAGGTCCGCAGTGAACCGGCTCTTGCCGAGGGGGCTGCCGAGCGTCTAGCCTTTTTTCTGAAGACGGTGGGAGCGTGATCTGTTGACAAAAGTCAACGCCACCAGCGCGACGGGGCGCAAATGCATGCTTGCGGGGGACTTGGAGGCGGGATGCGACGTTGGGGATCCACCACGAATGGACCTTGTCGAGGCCGGCTGCTGCGGTTGAGCGCCGCCGCCTCGGTGGTGGCGCTGGTGGCGGCGCCCTCCGTCGCCGGGGCCGAAAGTGTAGGGGTGGCCGCGGCCGCACCGGTGCCGGCCCCCGTCGCCGCCACTGCGCTGCCCGCCCGCCCAGCAACCTCAGGGGCCGGGAGTGAGGCCGCGCCAGACAAGGCCGCGACGTCGGCTCCGGCCAGCTTCGTGCCCAACGTGGGCCAGGCCGACGCCGGCGTGGCCTTCGTGGCCGCCGGCGGGGCCGTCTCCCTCGGCCCGAGCGGCCTGGCGTGGAGCGTGGCGCACACCCCCGGGGCGCCGGCGGGCGGGGGGCGGTCGAGCCGCGGTGCCGGCTCGCCCCCGACGCAGAAGCTGCCCGCCGCGGCGGGCCTTCTTCCCGCCAAGTCGTCACCGCCGATACCGGCGTCGCCGCCGACGGCGCTGGCCATGCACGTGGTGGGGGCCGACGCCTCGGCACCGTCGTTCACCGCCGACCCCCAGCCCGGCAAGGTGAACTACCTGCTCGGCAACGACCCCTCGAAGTGGCACACCGACCTGGCGACCTTCGCCACCGTGGGCTGGCATGACGTCTACCCCGGCGTCGACGTCGCCTACCACGCCGGCAAGGGCCAGGTGGAGTACACCTTCACCCTCGCCCCCGGTGCCGACCCCGCCGCCGTCCGCCTGGCCTTCGGGCCCGACGTGTCCAAGACGGCCCTCCAGGCCGACGGGTCCTTGGCCCTCACCACCCCCGCGGGGGTGGTGCGCCAGGCAGCACCGCAGCTCTCCCAGGGCGCCGGCGCCGCAACGTCCCCGGTGGCCGGCGGCTTCCAGCTGCTCCCCGGCGGCCAGGTCGGCTTCGCGGTGGGCGCCTACGACCGCAGCCGCCCCCTGGTCATCGACCCGACCATCGCCTACTCCACCTTCCTGGGCGACACCGCTCCCGCCTCGGGCCCTTTTGGCTCCTCGGGTGATACCGGCACGGCCATCGCCGTGGACCCGACCGGCGCGGCCTATGCCACCGGCACCACTGTCGATGTCAACTTCCCGACCACCGCCGGGGCCTTCCAGAAGAGCATTTCCAGCGGCGGCACGGATGGCTTCGTGACCAAGCTGAACCCTGCGGGCACCGCCTACGTCTACTCCACCTACTTCGGCGGCCTGAGCTGCTGTACAACTCCCTCCGGTATCGCAGTCGACGCCGCCGGCCACGCCTATCTGACCGGGACGACCTGTGCGCCGGACTTTCCCACCACCGCCTCGGCGTACAAGCGGACCGAGCCCAACCTCTGCTCGGCCGGCGCGGAGGTCTGGGCCTCGGAGCTCAACGCCGCCGGCAGCGCGCTGGTGTTCTCCACGTTGGTGGGGCCGGTCGGCTTCGGCGCCCCGGCGATGGCCCTGCGGGGCGGCAACGTGTTCCTTTCCGGGGGCTTTGCGGCTGATTCCTTCCCGACCACCCCAGGCGCCTTCCAGACCACCGCGCCTTCGGGGACCTTCGGCGGGTACGTCACCAAGCTCGACCCCACAGGGTCGCATCTGGTCTACTCCACCCTGCTCGCGCCTCCCGACGGCGGCGCGCTCACCAAGTCCATCGCCGTCGACGCCCTCGGCGCGGCGTACGTCACCGGCTACACCAACAGCGCCAACTTCCCGACCACCGCCGGGGTGGTCCAGCCTTCCGACCCCGGGGGCTGCTGCACCCGCCCGTTCGTCACCAAGTTCAACCCCGCCGGCTCCGCCCTGGCCTACTCCACCTACCTCACGGCGCCGCCGGGGGGCGGTGTCGCTCCTGGGCCGATCGCGGTGGACTCGTCGGGCGACGCCTGGGTGGCGGGGTCCACGAGCCTCTCCACCTACCCCACGACGCCCGGGGCGCGCCAGACCAGCCCAGGGGGCGGCCAGGACGTGGTCGTGTCCAAGTTGAACCCCACCGCGAGCAAGCTGTTGTACTCCACCTACCTGGGGGGCAGCCGCGACGAGCAGCCCAACGCGATGGCGGTCGACCGCTTCGGCAACGCCTACCTGGGCGGCAACACGGGAAGCGTCGACTTCCCGACGCTGAACGCGCCGCAAGCGCAGAACGGCTACCAGCAGGCCGCCGCCTTCTCGCAACTCGCCGACGGCTTCGTCGCCAAGTTCGCCCCGTCGGGCACGTTGCTGTACTCGACCTACCTGGGCGGGATGTTCGGCGACGGCGTCATGGGACTGGCCGTCGACGGCAGCGAGGACGCCTACCTCACCGGTGGCACCGGCTCGCAGGACTTCCCGGTGTCCGTCGGCGCCCCCCAGACCTCCATCAACAACCAGGCGACCTTCAGCGGCGTTGCTTTCATGACCAAGCTGGCGGCCTTCGGGGTGGCGCTGAGCGCCCCGAAGTGGTCCGGCGTCGGCCAGCCGGTGGTCTACACCGCCACGGTGCGTAACGACGGGACCCAGCACGACGCCACCGGGGTGACGGTCACCGACACCCTGCCGCCGGGCCTGTCGCTCGTTTCCGCCAGCGCCTCGAAGGGGTCCTGCGCCACCTCCGGCCAAACCGCCACCTGCCAGCTGGGCACCGTCGCCCGGGGCCAGGCGGCCACCGTCACCCTGACCGCCACGGCCACGGCGACAGGGACTCTGACCAACGTCGCCACCGTGACCTCGAGCCTGGGGACGGCCAGCGGGGGGGCGACCACGGTGGTCGGCCCGGCCGGCTGCGGCTCCACCATCACCGCCAGCGTGACGCTCAGTGCCGACATCGGCCCCTGCCCTGGGCCGGGGGTGACCATCGGCGCCGACAACGTCACCTTGGACCTGGGGGGCCACAAGATCTTCGGCACCGGCAACCACACAACCGCAGAACCGTACCCCGACTCCGACCTGGCGGGGGTCCACATGGACACCCACCACGGCGGCGCCGTCCGCAACGGCGAGATCACCGGCTTCAACGCCGGCGTGTGGCTCCAGCACTCCACCGGGGTCACCATGACCGGGCTCGACGTGCATGACAACGTCGGGCTGGACGACAACTTCGCCGCCGTCCTGGGCGACGGCATCGCCCTGTTCCACTCCGGGCACAACGTCATCGAGCACTCGACCATCGTGCGCAACGGCATCTTCGCCGGCATCTCGGTGGTGGGCCTCGACTCGGACCACAACCTGATCGCCCACAACGTGATCGACGACAACCTGCAGCTCACCGCCGGCTCCGACGGCCAAGGCATCGACCTGAACCCCTTCCTCGAGGTGACCGACCCCCGACGGGGCCAGTCGCTGGTGGGCAACGACATCATCGGCAACGAGATCAAGGGCAACCAGTCCTCGGGGATCTCCAGCCGGTCCAACACCGAGTCCACCTACGCCGGCAACGACGTCGAGGGCAACGGGGTGTTCGACCACGGCTTCACCTTCCCCAACAACGGCATCGGCGTGTCCAACGACCAGAACGCCACCCCGATAACCAACGTCACGATCAAGAACAACATCGTGGCCGGCAACGGCCACGACGGCATCCAGGTCAGCACCGAGGGCAACCACATCCTCAACAACGTGTCGGTCAACAACAACCAGCTCGGCCCCGAGACCTTCCGGGGCCCGGGCTTCGACCTCCACGACATGTTCACCGACCCGAACACCGGCGCCCCGGGGTGCGACTCCAACGTCTGGTCGGCCAACATCTGGAGCGCCGCGGTCGGCTTCTCCCCGGACTGCACCTCGGCCGGCGGCCAGGCGGCGGTGGCGCCGGCGTTCACCAGCGCCGACCACACCACCTTCCCCATCGGGGCGGCGTCGAGCTTCACCCTGGCCGGCTCGGGGGTCCCCGCCCCGACCTTCCGCCTCACCGCCGGGCGCCTGCCGACCGGGGTGAGCTTCAACCCCTTCACCGGCGTGCTCTCCGGCACCCCCGCGGCGGGGACCCTCGGCGCCTACCCGCTCACCTTCACCGCCCACAACCCCCTCGGCCCCAACGCGGTGCAGCACTTCACCCTGACCGTCGGCCAGGCGGCGACGGGCCTGGTCCTGGTGGCGAGCCCGAGCCCCGCCACCTTCGCTTCCCCGGTGACCTTCACCGCCACCGTCGTCCCCACGCCGGCCAACACCTTGGCGCCGACGGGCACGGTGCGCTTCTACTTCTACGGCAGCACCACCCCCGCGGCCACCGTCGCCGTCTCCGGGGGCAAGGCCAGCTTCACCACCGCCGGCTTGGGGTCAGGCAACCAGAGCGTCACGGCCACCTACAGCGGGGATGCGAACTTCACGGGCAGCAGCGCCACCACCTCCCTCGCCGTCACCACCTCGCGCACCCTGACCGGCGCCGTGACCGGGGGCGTGGTCGTGGCCCCGGGCACGACGGTGCTGCTCCGGGGGGCCACCGTCAACGGTTCGGTCACCGTGCAGCCCGGCGGGGCGCTCGACGTGGAGAGCTCGACCATCAACGGCTCGCTCCTGGCCGACCAGCCCGCGGCCCTGCGCCTGTGCGCCACCACCACCGCCGGGAGCGTCACGGTGGCCGGCGCCGGCGGCTTCGTCCTGGTGGCCGACGCCGGTGACGACGCCTGCGGCGCCAACAACATCGGCGGCAGCCTGAACCTGCTCAACAACACCGCCGGGGTGGAGGCGATCGGCAACCAGCTGGGCGGGGCCCTGACCCAGTCCGGCAACTCCGGCGCCGGCCCCTTCCCCGAGGACACGGCCCCGGAGATCACCGGCACCACCTGATCCGCGCTTCCGGGCGGCCGAGATCTGCCAAGTAATCTACGACGTCCCGACGCCCCCGGGCGCCGGCACGCTCCCTGTACCGCGTCTGCCTTTCCTTCCACAGACCGCGAGGAAGCCCCACCAGGTGACCAGGAGCAATGCCTCGATGACGATCCGCCACGACATCTTCGAGTGGCCCAGCGTCCGGTCACTGAAGGAGATCGGGACCTCGACAATTTTACCGTTGGCTTGTGCGACTCGGTACGCCATCTCGATCTGGAAGGCGTACCCGTCCGCCCTTACCGATGCGAGGGCGATTGCCTGCACCACGCTGGTGCGATAGGCGCGGAATCCCGAGGTGGCATCGCCGATCCCCAGCCCCAAGGCGAACGAGGCGTACCGGTTGCCCCACTGGGAGAGCAACCTCCGGTGCACCCGCCAGTCGGGAATCGATCCGCCGGGTACGTAACGCGAGCCGATGGCGAGGTCGGCACCTGCCTCGACGGCGGTCAAGAGCCGGTGGATGTCACGTGGGTCGTGTGAGCTGTCGGCATCCATCTCGACGAGGACCTCGAATTCGTGCTCGATCCCCCAGGCGAAACCGGTGCGGTATGCCGTGCCCAGACCCTGTTTGGAGGCGCGCACGAGCACGTCGACATGCCCCAGCTCGGTCGCGACCGCCTTCGCCATCCGAGCCGTACCGTCGGGGCTAGAATCGTCGATCACCAGGACATGGGCTTCGGGCACCTCCGTGCGAGTGCTTCTCAGTATCGAACCGATGTTCTCTGCTTCCTGGTACGTCGGGACCACGACCAGCACCCGCATCGCTCAAGTCCCGGCCGTGACCAAACGCGAGACACCGGGCCAGACGTAGACGTCGCTGACCGACAGCGGCGCCTGGCCCAGCACGAACTCGAAGAACTGCAGCATCCGCTCCTCGTTGTTCGTCGGACCGACCACGATCGTCTCGACCTTCCGCAGCGCAAGGTCGCGCCGCACGCTCTTCCTCAAATCGTCGCTGAAATTAGGGCCTCCTCCGCCCTGGATTTCGAGCATCGCCACCGACAACGACGAGAGCGGCGCTCCGTACACTGGTTTACCGTTGGCGTTCGGCCCGATGAAGTATCCCTGGGGGATCCGAAAGCGCATTCCCGTCTCCGCTTGCCAGAGCATCGGCTCCGCCGGGTACAGTTGCTGGAATGGGGAGATAAGAACCACGCTGCCGGGCGCGATCATCCGCGCCGAGCCGTCGGTAAAGAAGCGTGGCACCATCTCCGGATGGGCAGGGTACGGAAAGACCGGAAACAGTGTGACCGCCGTCGCCACGACGAGTGCCATGTGGCCAAGCCGGGCTGAGCGCGAGCGCAAGGCAAAAAGGTCGTCGATGTAGACGGCCACGAAGAGCGCCGCCACGAGGTCAACGTAGACCATGAGCCGGGTGGGCAGTATGTCAGCCACCAGCGGGAGGGACCCGAATAGTCTCCATGGCATCCAGATCTTCTCGTCGACGCCGCCGATGTGGAGCGAGGGCCCGAGCGACAACACCGCCACGATCAGACCTGTGATCGACGCCACCCGGATCGAGGCGGAGTCCCAGTGGCGTATGGCGACGACGAGCGCGAGAGCAATGAGGGGCAGCCCGAGGTACCCATTGAACTCCGAGAGGTTGCCCGTCCAATGCGATGACCGGGCCACGGCCCAGGCGGGCGAGAGCGCCTGGACGGACGTGGGGACGACGAAGTTTGTGAGGTCGCTGACGAAGACGTTCGGTGCTTGGACCGCGCCGCGCAACCGGTGTGGACCGACGAATTGGATCAACAGGGGGTAGACGCAGACGACCAGGAAGGCGGCTGACGCCGCGGCGACAGCCCGAACGGCATGCCGGAGACCGGCAGCGACAGCTTCAACCTGGAACAGGGTCGCAACGCCGAGGGCCAGCAACGCGACCAGCACCTCCGAAGCGAGCAACTCTTCGGCAATGAGCAACTGGCACGCAGCAAGCGCGCCCAATGCGATGCCGCTTCGCCACGCCGGCCACCGATGGTCTACGAAGATGTCGTACAGGACGAGCACGAGCAACGGGGGCACGAACGCGGCCACGAGGGTCGTATGGTCACGCCCCTGCGCCATCATGTAGGGCGAAAACCCGTAGACGAGCCCGCCCACAACAGCTGGCAGCGTCGTGCGGACGAACCTCCGTGCCGCCAAGTACGCGCACCAGGCCGAGAGGGCTATGTTCAGCGTGACCATCAGATTGTAAGCAAAGACCGGCCCGAGTATCGCCGTCACCGGCCAGAGCACCAAACCGTGCAGTAGCTGCGGCGAGTTCCACATCAGGTTGACGCCGAACGGGTAGTTTATATAGTCGGTGAGGAACAGCCCGCCGTGGGGATGGGAAATGGCATGGATCGTCCAACCAAGGGCCCACATTTCCAAGTTCGGGTCCCCGCCGGTGCCAACCGTGAACCGTCCAGGGGCCCGCCAGGTCCGTTCGAAAAGGGCGACAGTACATGTGACGTAGAAGACCAGCACAATCCACGGGGTTGCTCGTCGCGGCCTCGCCCCCAATCGGGCTGAAGGATGGTCTGGTTCCCTCGAACATGACCCAGCAAGGGCCCGACGACTGTGACCCACTTGTCCATCCGCCGAACATTGGCCACTGTGCACCACTTCCCGAGCCTCGTCGTCTTCCTGTTGGCAAGTATCAACAGGTTTCGCTCGATCGCCCGAAGTGGGAATGTCGAGAGCGTACCCTAAAAGGCAACCACGACACAACGGTCGCTCGTCATGCCCTCGGACACCCTCGGAACGTCGTGAAATGCGCGCCGAGGCGTATCGGCGACCTACACCGTGTGCTTGGCGTTCGTGTTCGTCTCCTCCGCCCTACGCCTTCAGAGGGTAAAACTCCTGAAACCCGTAGAGCAATGCCAGGGCATACACGACGGTAAAAGCCTTCGGCAAGTACCGTCCGGAGAACAGGCGGGCCACCCCGATGTAGATCCCGGGCAGGACCGAGAGCATGTAGTACAGATAGCTGATGTGCTGGCGTCCGAGGACAACGAACGGAACGTACGTTCCGACGCACCACGCAACCACAACCATCGACAGGCGGTCCCGTTGCCGCCAGGCTGCGATTGCGGCAAGAACGAAGGCTGGGACAGCGAGCCATATGACGAAGGGGCTGATCTTGCCGAGGAAGAAGACGGCGTACCGCCTTTGGCCATTCCCAACGGTCTTGACTAAGGTGTAGTAAGGTATCGGCCGCTGGTTGAAGAGCCATTGCCAAGGGGACGAAGTTATTCCTGGACCGCCCAGGTTCGGATCGAGAATCCTTGTGTGGTAACCAACCATGTAGCTGGTATGGGAAACCGGGTCCTTGAAGGTGGAGACCATCCTGTCCAGAATCCATAGCAGACCGAGGTACGAAGTTACCGTGCACGCCGTGCATCCGGCCAACCGGCCGATGCGAGCTCCAGGCCCATCGTCATGGTTTGCCCTTGGGCGGCCTCGGAAAGCGAGGATCTCGTACAGGAGGAGCACCAGTATGAGATAGAGGCTGACTGTCTTCGTGCACGCCCCGACACCGATGGCCACGCCGGCTGCTATTGGGTGGTCGCTGAGGTACAGCGCCGCACCGACCAGCATAAAGAATACGACAAATATGTCGAGCGTGGCAATGCCGCTATGGACGAGGAAAAGGTTGTCGGCCACGAGTATGGCCGAGCTTCCGACCGCGAGCCACTCGCTGCCTCCCGCCGATCGGACCAGCCAGAACATGGCCAGGATCGCCGCCGTTCCGAATGCCAGGCTGGGTACGCGCCAACCGAGGGGACGGTCGCCCAAAGCCCAGATGCTGCCGGCTATGAGGATCTTCGCCAACGGCGGGTGCTCCTCGTTGGGATCCTTCCTGGGCGTGGCTTGACTGTAGGGGGGCTGAGCCGGGTGACCGAGGATGACACGCGCCGCGTTCACGTAGTAGACTTCGTCGAAAACGGGGCTTTGGGTTCTGGAATCGAAGACCCAGGGCACGCGTGCCCCGAGGGATAAAATCGACAGAAGCGCCAAGGCGGCAAACGGCGCCCATCTCTTGGTGAACACGCGCCGGAGCAAGCGGGCTGGCGATCTCCACCTTGCGTTTGACCTCTCGGCCATCTCGGGACTCGTGGCTTCGAGGGTCACGCGCTCTCCTTCTGGTGTCGCCTGTGTCGTGTTAACGGGGGCATCGGGTTACAAGCGTGTGGACAGCGTCGTGGAGCGCTTCGGAGACATAATCAATAGCTTCGGCGCAGAGGCCTGGATGAATGCCGATCCAGAACGCCTGGTTCATGACGAAGTCGGCGTTAGTCAGGGGGCCGACGGTTCGATGGGCCACTTCCCGGTAGGCGGGTTGGCGCACCAGGTTGCCCCCGAAGAGCAACCGGGTAGCGATGTTGCGTTCCTCGAGGAACCGGATGATGTCAAGGCGACCGAATGAGCCGGAGCGCACCGCGAGCGGGAACCCGAACCAGCTCGGCTCGCTGTTGGGTGTGGCCTCGGGGAGGAGCAGGTGTTCGGACAGATCCTCGGTCGCACTCCGGAGACGCGCGAAGTTGTGGCGACGGCAGGCGATGAAGCCGGGGAGCTTTGCCAGCTGGGCAACGCCGACCGCCGCCTGGAGGTCGGTGATCTTCAGGTTGTACCCCAGGTGGGAGAAGGTGTATTTGTGGTCGAACCCAAACGGAAGCTGACCCTGCTGCCAGCCGAAACGCTTCCCGCAGGTGTCGTCGCAGCCCGGATCGCACCAACAGTCGCGGCCCCAGTCGCGGAAGGACTCCACCGCCTTTTTGAGCAGCGTGCTGTTCGTCATGACGCAGCCTCCTTCCCCCATGGTGATGTGGTGGGCGGGGTAGAAGCTGGCGGTGCTCAGCTGGCCGAAGGTCCCGACTGCCTGGCTGCCGAAGCGGGCCCCGAGAGCGTCGCAGCAGTCTTCGACCAGCCACAGGTCGTGGGCCCGGCAGAAGGCTCCAACCGCGCCCAGGTCGAACGGGTTGCCCAGGGTATGGGCCAGCACCACCGCCCTGGTCCGGGGCGAGAGGGCCTGTTCCAGCTGGCTGACATCGGCGTTGTAGGTGGGAATCTGGGTGTCCACGAACACGGGCACCAGGCCGTGCTGCACGATGGGGTTGACGGTGGTGGGGAACCCCGTAGCGGCGGTGATGACCTCGTCGCCGGGCCGAAGGCGGCGGGTGCCAAGCCGAGGGCTGGTGAGCGCGGCGACCGCCAGCAGGTTGGCCGAGGATCCGGAGTTGCTCAGGCTGGCATAGCGGGTGCCGAACATGGTGGCGAAGTCCGCCTCGAAGCGGTCGGCGAAGCGGCCCGCCGTCAGCCAGAAGTCGAGTGCAGCATCCACCAGGTGGACCAACTCCTGGTGGTCGAACACCCGGCCTCCGGTGGTGATTCGGGAGACGCCGGGCACAAAGCCAGTCTGCGGGAAGGAGGCAGCAAAGTACTTCTGGACCAGTTCGACGATCTGAGACCGCAGCTCGGCGCCCTCACACGCGCCGGGGCTCACCGCCTCAGCTGGTTGCTCTCCCGTGGTCATCGCTACCGAAGCTCCTTGGAGTAACTCGCACATCTATCTTGTTGCGACGTGACAACACCCGAATGCGTGGATCGAAGCCGTTGAGACAATGCAACGGCCGGGGCGACGAAGAAGCTTCAGCATCGCTCGCAAGTTAGCTGAAGTTGTGGCGGGCATGGCGGGCGTAGTCGGGTCGAGCGTTTGAAGGTTTGATCACTTGAGACAAGACCTCCTCCGTTCGGAGCAAGCTGCACGTCGACAACGCACTCCCGGGGAGCTCAAGCCGACGGACCGTTCAGTTCGAGACTGTCGCTGACCTCCTCCAGCAGCGAGTGCGCGTCAAACGTGTCCAGGTCGAGTAAGGCGTTCGCCGCCGCGATCCGTTCCGCGCGCTCGACTTCCTCATCGGGCCGACCGGCCCAGACAGCCACCTGCCACCATCGCCAGAGGCTTCCTCGCGTCGAAACCCGCACTGCGGGGCGGGGGAACGTGGCCTTGCCTCGCCGTCCAGAGGTCAGCAGCCGCACTGACTCGCTCGTACGGCCCAAGCGTTCGGCGATCTCCGCCTGTGTCACGAAGTCGTCCGGTTCGACCCGGCGTATCTGATAACCGGCGGTGCGGGCATCGGCCATCGCGGATCTCAGCGCATCCATGAACGATGGACAATCTCGCTCCATGACAGCCGTCGATACGCCGTTGGGACCTCGGCAGACTGAGCCGCCCGTGATATTCATCGTCTCGGATCCCGCCCGTCTGGGTACCTTTCGGATCGGAGAAACGATCAACACGATCTGATAGCTGGCTGACTCCGGAGGCACCTCCGAGCCTTGGCCCGTCTCGGCGGGTTGAGCGGCGATGTCGTCGCTCGGCGGCGGAATCACGGGCCCCGAAGGACCGAAACCCAACCCATCCGCCCCGTTCGCCATCGACGAAAGACCCCCTTCATCCATACCCGAACCACCACCCTTGACGTTCGCAGCATCCCCCAAGAGGTCGATGCCGCGGGAAGGTGCTTGTCTGCCTCGGGGTGCGCCGATGGCCGGAGGGATTCGCTCGCGAGAAGGCGGCGACCGAACCTCCGTCACGAACAAATCCGTGGCCGTCGTAGCTCATGAGCTCGGCGAGACGGCGGCGTCGGGGGGCGGGAGGTAGCGGCTGAAGGCCAGATTGGAGGGCTCGTTGAGCTGCGCCTTCATCGCTAGTCCGCCGTCGCCGCCGAACCCGGCTACGCCCGTGCCGGCGATCGTGGTGATGATCCCATTGGTGGCGACCGTGCGCACCCGGTTGTTGGCGCTGTCGGGGATGTGCAGGTTGCCCGAGGCGTCGGTTTTGGCTGCCACCCGCAGTACTGCCGATGGCGCCGAACGACCAGTCCCCCACGTCTCGCACCCCAGCACTTTCATGTTCCCGACCGTCGTGACTGCGCGCTGTCTCTTTCTAAGGGCGTCGGAATACGTCACTGCGGTAGATAGACGGCGCACAGCAACTGCGCCCGCGCACCTAGGTGGGCAGGACAAGCCCGTGAGCCGGCAGGGGCTCAAGCGACCGTCAGTGATAACCCGTTGGTGACGAAAAACCGTTCCGTCACCTCGGGTCCGAGGCGGGCCAGCGCGGGGTAGAAGGCGTCCACCGGCCGCACGCCACCCTCGACGTGGGGATAGTCGGTGGAAAAGACGTACACCTCCTCCAGGCCGCTCCGTTCGATCCACGAGGCGACCGGCTCGAAGGGAAACGGGGCAACTCGGACTTGGCGGCGCACGTACTCGGAGGGCCGCAGCGACAGGGTTCGTCCCAGGTACCGCGAGGTGGTCGTGGCCAGGTTGTCCATCCGCGCGCACCAGGGCGCCACCCAGCTCCCGCCGGACTCGACGACTCCGATCCGCAGTCCCGGGTGCCGCTCGAGCACGCCACCGAGGACCAGGAAGGTGAGGGTGATCTCGGCATAGACGTGAGCGGTCATCCAGATGAACGGCGCGGCGTGGAAGTCGTCGGCGTCGGGGTCGTCGCCAGGAGGCCGAAGGGACTCGTTGGCGGCGCGGTACCAGCTCTCGTGGATCGCCAGCTCGCTGCCCCCGCCGGTACCCCCGTAGTGGAACAGTGCCGGAACACCGGAGTCCGCAAGCATCGCCCACAGCGGCTCCCACTCGGCCGCCGCCGGCGAGATCGACGCGGGCGGCAGGATGCCGGACAACTGGACCCCAGTGGCGCCCCCGTCGAGCACCCGCCGAACCTCCTTCAGGGCGGCGAGGCGGTCGTGGCTGTTGATGAGGCACACCGGCAGCAGCCGGCCCCGGCCCGCCTTGGCCCAGTCCAGCACGTAGTCGTTGTACCGGGCGACTGCCGCCTGGGCCTCTCGCCCGGGGGTGTTGAGTGGCGACTCCATGAACTGCGAGAAGACCAGCTGCCGGTCGATCCCCATCCGATCGAGGGCGTCCACCCGGTCGGCCGCCAGCTGGGCACCGTGGGCGCCCCAGAGCTTGACCGCCCAGGGATCGTTCCGGGATGCTTCCCGGCGCGCCACCAGGGCTTCCCCGGGCCCGTCGGGATCGAGCCCTTCGTCGATCATCATCTGACGGATCTCCTCGACGATGGACCCGCCGCCGCGCCGTGACTGCCACGGTCCGCCCCCGGGGCCATCGCCGAGGATCTCTTTCGCCGTGCCTGAGAACAGCATCAGATGGGAGTCGGCGTCCACGATCCGTCCTGCAAGGCTCTCCAGCGGCAGCATTTTCCTGGCCTCCTCAGACCTCGAAGTAATCGCCGATCACCATCAGCTTCTTGGTGTTGACCGAGCGGTCGGACGCGGGCCGGTAGTGGCGCAGAGGTATGCATCGGAAATCGAAGCTGACCCGGGTCGATCCGGTCTCGCTGGGCACGTTGCCGTGGCGCCACCGCACCGCGTCGAACACGAGCATCCGGCCGGGCCCGAGCCGCGGGGCAGGCGCGCAGTCGCCCCGTCCGAGAGACGTCTCGATCCAGACGGTGTTGGTGTCGTGGGCATCGGTAAGGGGAAGCCAGAAGTTGATTTCCCCCACCGGGTGGTTGTAGTCGCCGTCGGTGTGGAACTCGCCGACCGCCACGTTGGACGGCAGGTGGACCCGGAAGGTCGGGACGCTCTGGAAACAGAACGGCTCGGCGATGACTGGCGCGACGACCTCGTCGATGAAGCGGCGGTAGAGAGGCCGGATGGCGGGGAAGGCAGCGTAGAACCGAGAGTGGAACTCGGTGGCCTGGTCCGTTTCCCGGACGAGCCGGTCGTAACGGTGCTGGTCGCCGAGTCGATCGAGGCGCTCGACGCTGAGCGCCTCGGCCACGGCCGAGACGAAGTCGTACCGCGCCCGGTCGTAGGCCCGGACCGTGGGCGCGAAGGTCGGCGCGACGTCGACGAGGGGCGGCGACGCGGTCACATCGATGCCTTCCGCACGGTGAGGTGTTGCTGGACGGCCAGGTCCCAGGAACCGTCGGCGGTCACCCGGAGGGTGGTCGGGCCGGTGCCCGACCCGAACCCTGTCCCACTCGCCGGGCAGGGCGCGTCGACGATCGGCGCCGCGCCGGCGGCGGCCCGGATGAGGAGGTGGCCCGCGCCGCACGACCACCGGACGCGCCACTCGCGGGCGGCGTGGTCGATGGCAAACGGGGCCGACGCCTCGCTCCCCGAACCATGAAGCGACACCACGTCCTGCCACGGCTGTACCGCTCCGACAGAAGAGGCGACGGGCGACGATCCTGCGAAGAGCCGCTCGCGAATTCCGTGCGGGTCGCCGCCAACCACTGCCGCGGCCAGGAGCACCGCCAGACCCAGGAGGCTAACCACGGCGTGGGCGACTGGACGCGGACGAAGGGCCGCCGTCGGCATGGTCGTCGCGGTCACTGGCGGTGCGGGTTGTGCACGAGCACGCCGCTCTGCACCGATCCCGGCGCCGGCAGGTCCCGCTCGATGAGGACGATTCCCTTGTCCGCCGGCAGCGCCGCGGTGTCCACCAGCGTCCCCACGGCGATGATCGCCGCGGCAACCACGGCCGGAGTGCGCAGGGCGGTCAACAGCCGCCGCGGACGCGTTCGGGCACCAACCGTGACCGGCGCCGTCGCCGCGGCGGCCGCACGCTCGTCCGGGCGCTGGTGTCGCGCCTCGAGGCGGCGGCAAATCCTCTCGATCGACGGCGTGAGGGCGCAGGCCACGGTCAGGCTTCCGAGCAGGGCGACCTTGATACCGAACTCCGTCGTCTGAAAGTACAGCAACGCGGCCGTGAGCGCCCCGGTAACGGCGCCGTAGATCATCCGGCCCTGACGGGACTTCGGCGCCGTCTGTGGGTCCGACATCATGAAGAAGGCGTAGGCCCAGACTTCGGGCGACAGAGCGATGTTGAGCCAGTAGGAGGATCCGGTGACCGGGTCCGGGCGCCAGGTGGCGTAGAAGCTGCGGCCCATCACGGCGAAGACTGCGACCAGCGAACCAAGGGTAACGAGGAACGAGGTCACCATGGCCACCATCTTCACCGGGCGAAGGATCCACAGCCCGCCGACGAGGATGACCGCGACCGCCGAGAGGACCCGGATCCCGAGCGGTCCCCACCACAAATGCTCCGAGAAGACGAAGTCGGGACCGACGACCAGCAGCACCGCGACGATGCCGATGTTGGACGGGTTGAAAATGTGCTTCTTACTACCGGGACGCACCAGGTACTTCGAAAGCAGCGACACGACGCCGGCGATGACGAAGAGGTGGATGCCACGCAGGCTCCAGATGTCGCCGTGCACCGTGCCGCTGGCACGCAAGATAAAGGCCACGCTGGCGCCGGTTTGGAGCGCGCTGGCAGGCCAAACCAGGCGCTTTTCGCGGCGGTAAGTGAAGACCAACTCGATCACGCCGCAGACCAGCATCGTCACGATGATCTGGGCGACCGACACCTTGAACCGCAGGACGGTCTGGCCCAGGACCTGGAGAACGATGATCACCGCCGTCAGCCGGAACCGGATGTCGCGCCAGCTCGGGAGGACGACAGGGACGCTCCGGCCACGCAGGCGCAGGGTCACCGTCCTCCCCTGGACCGGGCCGCGGGAGGACGGGGGCGCAACGTGCGGAGCCGGCTCCTCGACGATCGGGGGCGCGGTTAGGGAGGTCACCTCGCAGAATGCGTTGCTGCCAGGAGAGCCATCTCACCGCAGAGAGGCGTGCAAACTCGCATCCGGCCCCGGTTTTAGCGGAGCGCCCGGCGCCGCGCAAGGCTGAATAACGCCTTTCATCGGCGTAAGGGCTTGGCAGTACCGAAACCTGCCTCCTTCGGCAGATGTTCGGCTCCTCGCGGGCGACTTATTCTGCAGCTGATCTGGATGACTTGCCACGACGACCTGGCGGTTGGCCCCGACGCGCTGGCCACCTTCTTCGAATCGCTAATGCCGGCGCTTGACGAACGCCAACGCCGGCTGCTGGCGGGCGCGACCGCCCGAATGCTGGGTGGATCCACCCTGACGCGGGTGGCGGCGGCGGCAGGCATGAGCCGCGCCACCGTCAACGCGGGGATGGCCGACATCGACCGAGGTGACATATACCCGGGACGCGCCCGAGCACCCGGGGGCGGCCGCAAGAAGCTCGTCGAGTGGCAACCGGCGCTCCTTGACGCACTGGACGGGCTGATCGAGCCGGCCCACGCTGGTTCGTCCGCACTCTTTCGATGGACCGACCTGTCGTTGGCGCAGCTTGCCAAGTCCCTCGAGAAGCTCGGTTTCTGGATCAGCGCCGACAGCCTCGGGCGGCTCCTGAAGAGCCTTGGCTATCGGCTCCGAGCACCACTCGTCTCCACGCCTACTGATCCTCGCGCCTTCCTCTGCCGGCTGTCGGAGGAGGCCAAGGGCCACGCCGGCGCCGACGAGCCGGTCGTATCGGTGTGCATCACCCAACGGCCGATCGAGGAGGCAGGCGCGGTAGAAACCGGTCCTGTGGCGCAGGCGGCCGGCGAGAGCATCTACGACCTCGGCACCGCACCCGGTTGGGGTCCGGTGGAGGCCGACGACCCGGTCGCCTGCGCGTTCGCTGGGCGGGCGCTGCGGCGCTGGTGGGAAACCATGGGCCGTGATCGCCACCCGGGCGCCCACCGGGCTTTGGTCGTCGTGCCCGACGGGGCTCCAGTACGGTGCCGGCGGTGGCCAAGCGAGCTCGACCGCTTCGCCGTTGAAAGCGGCCTGGCCACCACCGTCCGGAACCTGCCCGCCGTCACCTTCAAATGGAGCCGGCTGGAGCACCGATTGTCCAGTTTCGTGGTTACGGGTCGGCCAAGTCATCCTGAGGTCAGCTATCGGGCGACGGTTGAGCTGGTCGGTTCAGCCGAAGGACCGGGCCTGCAGGAACGAGCTGAACTTCATCGGGACCGGTATGACGGTTCCGAGCGACCCAACGGGAACGCGCCAAGTAAAAATACGGCTGGCGCTGTGGCAGGAAACAGTTGAGCTCTGCGGTGACTACATGTTACCTATGGTCTCCGTTACCGGGGATGCCCCCAGATAAACTACGGGAGGACATGTGTTGGAAGCCATCGAGATTGTTGTTCTGGACGAGTCCGAGTGGGATGCTGACGAAGTCAGCTTCTGTACCACCGGCCACTCGACCATGTGCGTGGCTGTCACCGACCTGGACGAGTCCGAGTGGGATGCTGACGAGGTCAGCTTCTGCACCACCGGCCACTCGACCATGTGCGTGGCTGTCACCGACGAGGACTAGGACAGCTTCCTGCAGTCGTGACGACGGCCGCCCGCCAGGTACCTGGTGGGCGGCCGTTTCATGTCTCTGGCGCGCCCGCCGAGCGGGAGGACGGGGCGCGTGAGCACGCTGTCGGCAACGCCGGCGGAGGTGTCGTCCCAGGCCGGCCGCGACGTCCTCGGTTTCCACACCGCGCCGCCCGGGGGAGACCTCCTCGACCAGGCGCGGCGGGCGGCGACGCGCCTCACCGGCCGGCACGGGGTCGTGCGTTGGTGCCGGCGTTACCCGGAGGTCCCCGGGTTGCCCACCGTCCCGGTGTTCGTGGCCCGCGGCCCCAAGCGCGTTGCGGGCGGACGCCGGCCCAGCTTTGACATCATCGGCATGGGCGTCTCGGACGATCCCGACGACGCCTGGCTGAAGGCGGTGGTCGAGGCGGTGGAGCGCTACTGCTTCGCCCTCCCCCACGACGCCACGTTGGTCGAGCGCCGCAGCTACCGGCAGGTGGCGGGGTCAGCGGTCCCACTCGAGAGGTTCCGCTCCCTGACCGACGCCCAGCTCCGGAGCCGCCCGAGCGTACGCTTTCCCGGCCCGGACGACGCCATCGATTGGGCGTGGGCCTACTCGCTCACCAGGAAGGAATTCGCCCTGGTGCCGGCGGTCTTCGCCTACCCGACGGTGGGCCTCGGGCCACCGAACAACCTGACGACCTCCGTCCACAGCACCGGGGTCAGCTGCCACGTCTCGGTCGAGGCCGCGCTCTTGGCCGGCCTGCTCGAGGTCGTGGAGCGTGACGCCATCATGCTCCACTGGCTCCACCGGCGACCTCCGCGGCGCATCACGCCCAGCGAGTCGCCGGCCGGCGACCTCGTGGCGCTGCTCCAGGGGCACTTCACGCTGGACGACTTCGAGTTCGTCCTCCTCGACATCACCACCGACACGTCGATCCCCACCATCTGCTGCCAGGCGATCAGCGCGAACCCCCGACGGCCGGCGGCGGCGTTCGGAGCCGCCTGCCGCACCGAACCGGTGGCCGCCGCCCGCAAGGCGCTGTTCGAGGTGGCTCAGGTGCTGTCGGGCCTCGACGGCCTGAAGTGTGACGCGACGACGGTCCTCGCCGAGTCGGCCGTCCGGTACATCTGGGACCATGCCCGCTTCTATGCCAGTGCCTCGACGGCGCCGATCATCGAGTTCCTGACCTCGTCGGAGGAGTCGGTCGGGCTGGACGCGGTCGGCGAAGCGGTACCCGAGCGCCTCGGCGTCGGGGGCGGGCTGCAGAGCTGCGTCGACCGGCTCGCCGCCCGCGGCCTGGAGGTCCTGGCGGTCGACCTGACGCCCGAAGACGTCGCCCGCTGTGGCCTGCGCACCGTCAAGGTGCTGGTGCCGGGGATGATCGACATCAACGGCGACGCCCGGTTCCCGAACCTGGGCGCCACCCGGGTCAGGACGGCCCCCTCGGCGATGGGATGGCCCGA
Organism: Acidimicrobiales bacterium; assembly: GCA_036264135.1. Taxonomy (GTDB): domain Bacteria; phylum Actinomycetota; class Acidimicrobiia; order Acidimicrobiales; family Palsa-688; genus DATARN01. Next base: position 41,509 of record DATARN010000220.1, on the reverse strand, counting down.
CATCAGCGAGGACCGGCTGAACCTGGCCCCGTGCCCGATGTCATGAGCTCGCAGCCGGCCCCCGAGGCGGACATCCGGTGGCGCGTGTGCTGCGCGCCGGCCGAGACGACCCCGCTCACCGCCGCCGAATCGGCCCGCCTGCGCCGCTTCGTCGAGCAGCGCAGCCAGGCCTGGGGTCGTCGCATCTGCGAATTCCTCGGCCTGTCGGGCCCGTACGAAGTGTCCGTCGTCGTTCGACCCGGCAGCGACATGTCCGTCACGCGCGACCGGCACGTCGAGGTCGGGGCGACGGCGGAGACGGTGAGCGCCGCCCTGGCCCACGAGCTGGTGCACGCCCTCGCCGGCCCTTCGGCCAGCCCGGTGTTCCGCGAGGGCCTGGCGGTGTTCGTCGACTCACGACTGCGCCTGGCGGGAGACGTATGGCCGTTCTACGACCTCACACCACACCGCTGGACCCAGATGTTCGTCGAGGACGCAACCTTCGAGCCGCTGGCCACGCTGCTGGCACGCCGGCGGATCGAGCCAACGCCCGAGGAGGGCATCTCGCTCGCCACCCGGCTCTACCTCGAAGCCGGCTCGCTGGTCGGCTTTCTGGTCGACGACAACGGGCTGGACGCCTTCTGGCCGATGTACCGCTCCGCCACGCTGCCCGCCGGCTTCGACGCCGAGCCGCTCCAGCGGGTCTGGCTCCGCCAGCTGGGCGGGGCGGTGACCGCCGACGAGTGGCGCCGGCGGGAAGCGGCAGCCGCCAGGCTGGTTGACGACGGCCGCCACGGCTTCTCACCGGCAGGGGCCGGACGGCCGCGATCGGAGGATCGGTGAGCGCTGCCGGCACCGGCCTTCGGGTCCTCTTCGGCGGCGATCGACCAGTCTCGGCCAAGCTGGTGGAGGTCATCACCGGCGACGGGGCGGAGATCGTGGGGCTCGGCCTCAACACCCCGCCGCGCCCCGGAGGCGATGCCGTGCGCGCCGCCGCCGGCGTCGACCCGTCCCGGGTGTTCCTCGGGCGCAGCTTCGCCAGCCCCTTGGCGCGGCGGCGCTTCGAGGAGGCCCGACCCCACCTCGGCGTCTGCTGCGGCTTTGCGCCGATCCTCCCTCCCGCCCTCCTGGCCCTGCCGGAATGGGGCTGGATCAACGTGCACCGCTCGTTCCTGCCGTACAACCGCGGCCTCGACCCGCTGCAGTGGGCCCTGGTCGACGGGACCCCCGCCGGCGTCACCATCCACGTCATGAGCGAGCGGGTGGACGCCGGGCCCATTATCGTGCAGCGGGAGATGCCCCTGCTTCCCACCGACGACTACGACTCCCTCGAAGCCCGCGCCGACGACTTGGTGCTGGAGCTGTTTCACGAGGCCTGGCCCCGCTTGCGGGAGGGCGACGTGCGAGGGGTGCCGCAAGAGGAGGACCTGGCCAGCTACCACACCTGGGACGACTGCAAGGCCTTGCGCCGGCTCGATCTCAACGCCTCCATGAAGGTCCGTCGGGTCCTCGACATCCTGCGGGCGTACACCAGCGCCGACTTTTCCTTCGTCGAGTTCCAGCTCGGCCTCGACCCCTTCCCGTACCGGGTCCGGGCCGAGATCCGCCCGGGCCTCCCGGCGCCGCGGCCATGACCCGACGTCGCCACCGCGCCTTGGCCATGGTCGCCGCCCTGACACTGTTTGGCCTGGCCTGCTCGTCGTCGACGGCGGCCTCGACCGCCGGTCGCTGGACGGCCGTGTCGAGCCTGTCTGCACCCCGGGAGGGAGGAGGCACGGGTCTCGGCAACGCAGCGGTGCGGTTGGCCGACGGGACGGTGCTCTTCGCCGGCGGGTACCACAGCCTGTCGGGGAAGTTCACCCAGGACCCGAGCTTCTTCCTCCGCAGCGCCGAGATCTTCAACCCCTCGTCGGGGACCTGGAAGCGGGCGCCGGCGATGAACCAACCGCGCTTCGCCGCCGACCTCGTGCTCCTGCCCTCGGGGAAGGTGCTGGCGGGGGGCGGCACCGCCGGCGACAACGCGGTGATCACGCCGTCGGCGGAGATCTACGACCCTCACGCCGGGACGTGGTCGTTCGTCGACGAGATGAGCACTTGCCGGGTGTCGGCGTCGGCCAGCGTGCTGGCCTCGGGCGACGTGCTGGTGGCCGGCGGTACCGGTTGCGACGGCAAGGCGCTGGCGTCGGCAGAGATCTTCCACCCGGCCACCGGTAGCTGGTCGCGAGCGGCGTCGATGTCACAGGCCCGCTGGGGCCATTCGGCCACGACCCTCGCCGACGGGAGGATCCTCGTCACCGGTGGGCGGGCGACGCCTGTCGGGATGCAGCCGGAGCGGGTGCTGGCCTCGGCGGAGATCTACGACCCGGCACGCGAGGCCTGGAGCACCGCCGCCTCGATGCACGTCGGCCGCGTCCTGCACGCATCGGTGCGGCTCAGCTCGGGGTTGGTCCTCGTCGCCGGGGGCCACATCCAGGACCCGTCCGACCTGCACGCCGCCACCGCGGCCGCCGAGCTCTACGACCCGAGGACGGACAGCTGGTCGGCCACCACGTCGATGAACGCCGGAAGGGAGGAGGGCGGCGCCGTGCTGCTCGATGACGGCACGTTCCTCATGGCGGGCGGCGGGCAGCAGGCGAGCGCCGAGATCTACCACCCCTCCACCAGGACGTGGACGCTCACCGGCGCCATGCGCACCATCCACGACGATCCGGCGCTGGTCAAGCTGGGCGACGGCACCGTTCTCATCGCCGGCGGCTTCACCCTGGGAGGGACGAGCTACCACAACACCGCCACCGCCGAGGTCTTCCACCCGCCCAGCTAGGAGGACGATGACCGAGACCACCACTCCCGCCCTTCGCCACCTGGCCGAGCGCACCGCCGCGATCCTCGACGAGCACGCCACCGCCACCGCCACCGCCACCGGCGGCGGGGCGGCGCCGGGGCAGATCGCCGCCGTCCTCCGCGAGGTGCTCGACGACGCTGAGCTGCTCCCCGAGTCGCTCCGCCGCTACCGGCCGCCCGCCGGTTTCGCCACGTTCCTGCACGCCCGGCGATCGGCGTTCGTCGTCTTCAGCACGATCACCGCCCCGACCCGGCCGGTACCGATCCACGACCACGGTAGCTGGGGCCTCGTCGGCCTGGTACACGGCCGGGAGGAGGAGATCCGGTACCGGTTGGACGGCGGGAGTCTCCACGAATGCGGCAGGAGCCCCTACTCGGCCGGCCAGGTGATGGTCGTGCCACCGCCTCCCGACGACATCCACCAGGTGTTCAACCTGGGAGATGCGCATTCCGTAGCGGTCCACCTCTTCCTAAAGGACCCGATCCCTTCCGGGTTCCAGATCTTCCTCGCGCCGGACTTCCGAGCCTGCCCCACCGGCCCGCTGGCGTACGACCCTCTTCCCGTCGCCGTCGCGTGAACCGCCACCTCGACAGCACAGCCGCCTCGGTGCTCCCGGCCCGGCCACTCCTCCCCGGCTTCTTCCGCGCCATCGCCATGGGAGAGGACGAGGTCCAGCTGCGCAGCGCCGGGCGGGTCATCCGCCTGGCGGGGCCGCGATTCGGGCAGATCGGTCCCCGCCTTCTGAGCGCGCTCGACGGGCATCGCACCCTCGCCGACCTCTCGGCCCAGTTCGCCCTGGCCGACGGGGCCTTGGAGCAACTGCTGCGGGGCCTGCACGACGACGGGGTGCTGATCGACGGCGCCGGAGAGCGGGCCGAAGGGTCGAGCAACCCCGCCCTGGCGGAATTCCTGGCGTCGGCCAACCGGCCGCTCGACGGCGCGTACGACGCCCTGCACGAGGCCAGGGTCCTGGTGGCCGGCCTCGGGCCGGTGGCACGGATGGCGGCGCGCTCGCTGGCGGCGTCCGGCGTGGGGACCCTGGTCCTCGCCGACCCGGGCCAGGTTTCGGCCGTGGACCAGGCCACGCTGCCCTCCGAGCCGCAGCACGCCGGCCGGCCACGCTCGCGCGTCGCCGCCATGGAGTGCATGGACGCGGCCCAGGGGGCGATGCCGAACGGCACTGCCGGCCCCACCGTGGTCATGGAGGGCGACGACCCGGTCACCGCCTTGGGGCGGGCGGGACCCCTTTCCCTGGTGATCGCCGAGGTCGGCGAAGCCGACGGGGGGGCGGAAACCGTCAACGAGGCGTGCCTGTCGTTCGGCGTCGACGCGGTGTTCCACGAGACGACGCCCCTCGAGGCGCTCGTGACCACCGTCCTGGCTCGGGGTCCCGGCGGCTGCCACGAGTGCCAAGCCAACCGGCGGGCGAGCCACCTGCGCTACTACGACGAGTACGTCGCCTACCGCCGGGCGCTGGCCGCCGGCCAGATCTCGCCGCGCCAGCCGGCGGTGCTCGGTGGGGCGGCGGCCATGGCGGCCGGCATGGTGGCCATGGAGGCGCTGGCGGTGCTGTCCCCGGGCCGTCGAGCCGCGGCGGGCGACGTCGTCGTGGCCGACTTCCGGAGCCTCGAGGTGCGCCGAGAGGCGCTCCTCGCCGTCCCCGGGTGCCCCGCCTGCCGGCTGCGCCCGTCGGCGGGACCCGCCGGGTCGTGACGGGCGTGGAAGTGTCGTACAAGCGCTCGCCCTTCTGTCTCGTTCACTGGGAGGGCCGCGACGTCTACGCCCGCAACTGCAACGACCGGCGCATCTTCCGCCTCGGAGAGCGCTCCTTGGACATCCTCCGGCTGGCGTCGGAGTGGACCCCGGTGCCCGAGCTGGCCTCGGCTCTGGAGGCCCAGGAGTCGAAGGTGCAACGGGCCGCGGATCGGCTGGTCGAGATGGGCCTCGTCGTCACAGACCCGCCCGGCGCCGGCAACGACGGTCGCGACGGGCCCGGCGCCGCCAGCTGGGACCTGATCGACCTGGCCCTGCAGCGCAAGTCGGCACGGGGCGGCTTCGACCCGGACTCCCCGCCGGTGGGCCCACCGCCGCCCGCTCTGAAGAGCACCCCGGGGCCGGCGATCGGGTTGGAACGGGCCGACCTGGACGCCGGGCTCAGCTTCCAGGCGGTCCTGGAGGCCCGGCGCAGCGTCAGGACGTACGCCGACGAGCCGCTCGCCCTCGGCGAGCTCGGCCGGTTCCTGTACCACGCCGCCCGGGTGACTCGCCGGCCCCGAGCACCAGGGTGGGGGGCATTGACCCACCGCCCGTCCCCCAGCGCCGGCTCCTGCCACCCGCTCGAGATCTACCCGGTGTGCAATGCCGTGGCCGGGCTGGAGCCGGGTGCCTACCACTACGACCCGGGGGAGCACACCCTCCGCTTGGTCCGGCCGGCCGACGCCTGGCAGGAGGAAATCACCCGGCACGCCCGGGCGTCGACCGGCAACGCCTGCAACCGGGACCCGGCGGTCATCCTCGTCGTCAGCGCGGTCTTCCAGAGAACCATGTGGAAGTACCAGAACATCTCCCTCGCCCTCATCCTGAAAGACGTCGGCGCCCTCTACCAGACGATGTACCTGGTCGCCACCGCCCTCGGGCTGGCTCCGTGCGCCCTCGGCGGATGGCTGGAGGAGGAGAACGCCCGCTGGCTGGGCCTGGACCCTCTTGCCGAGTCGCAGGTCGGGGGCTTCCTGCTCGGCTACCCGGACCACCGATGAGAACCCCGAGCCGACCGGGAGCGGGCGACGCGCCCAAGGAAGTCGTACACGACGAGCGCCTGACGGCGGTCCCCGGTCGGGAGCAGGCGGTCGAGGCAGGCGTCACCCAGCGCCGGAAGTCCCGGGCGGGCGCCGGCGGCCGCGACGGCGTCACTGCGCCGCCGGAGCGCGGCGGCGAGCGTCGCCCTCACGTCCGGGGGAGGCAAGCCCTCCACCGAAGGCGTCGGCGCGCCGGGGCGGAGGGCGTCGATCCACGCCTCGACTTCCTGCTGCTGACGGCGGAAGGCCAGGCCGAGCTGACGGTTCCAGGCCGTGACCGAACCGAGCCGGCGCCACAGCTCGTCGCGCCGGCTCTGCAGGGCGCGGAGCTTCTCCTCGCCCTCCAAGCCGAGGTCCTCGAGCAAGCGGTCGAGTGCGACCAGGGCGAAGCGCCAGCGCCAGTCCGAGCCCGGGCCGTCGGGGCCGAGGGCGGCGATGGCTGCGGCCGCCATCGCACTGTCCGCCGTCTCGACTTCGAAGGCGGGAAAAGGGGCCACGAGAGGCGCGAACTGCACTCGCCAGATCCCGGCGTCACCGCGGAACGGCCCGAGCCGGTCCTCCAGCCGGCGCTGGAGCGTCCATCGGGCCGTCGGCGACTCGCAGTGGAAGACGCAGCGCAGGTGGTGGTCCGGCTCGTTGCCCCGCTGGAACTGCCACTCGCCGTCGGTCTCGCGGTTGAGGACGGACGCGACGACGCCGTCGAGGACCGGCGGGGGCCCGAACACTTCGATCGCCAGCCACTCGCCGCCATCGTCGACCGACGTGACCGCCGCACCCTCCACCGCGCTGTGGGCCCGGCGGGCCACCAGCGGCACGACGAACTCGTGCACGAACCGTCCGACCCCGTCGTGCACACACAGCTCCTCCGGCCCAGGGAACACCTCCTCGACCACCACTTCGCCCCGCTCGGCGGCCATCGCCGCGAACGACTCGGCCATGAGCAGGTTGTCGAAGTCCACCAACAGCGCGCGGTCACCCTCGACCAGGGAGACGAGCCGGGGCAGGCCTCGGTTTCGCCGCCACCGGTCCACCTCGGGGTGGCCGATGCGGCCCGCGCCGAGCCCTCCCGGCTCGGCCAGGCGGAGCCGCCAACGGGCCCGGGCCAGAACCAGGCGGCCGGCGGTCACCCGGGGCAGGAAGGGGAAGCCGTCCAGGGCGCCCCAGTCCCACGCCACGCCGCCGGTTACCTCCGCCACCTGGAGGGCGCACAGGAAACGAAAGGCGGCCGGCCCCGAGTCGGCCTGGTAGGCGCTCGTCATGCGGGGGATAACCCTGCACCCGAGCCGGGACGAGCGCAACACCAGGCGACCCTCACGAAGCGAGAGCTGCAGGTCCGACAGCGCCAGCTGCTGTGCCGGCGGGGCCCCCGAGGGCCCGAAACAGTCGATCTCGTAGCGCCGCAGCACCGGCCGGACCACGACGTTGGCGAACTTGCCCGCCGGCAGGTGCACGATCTCGGCCCAGGCGGCGTCGGGATCGAGCGCCTCCTCGTCGGCCAGGTGGCGGCGCACCTCTTCCTCCAGCCTCGGGTCGGCGTGGCAGAAGCGGCCGAGCAGCCAAGCACCCGACGGCCCGCCCGCGACGTCGACCAGGACCCGGAAACGGCCCCTGTCGATCGCCGCCTCGCTCGGCGCCGCCAGCGTCGCCAGGACCGCCAGCGCCGCCGGCAGCGGCGGTGGGTCGGGCTCCTCCATGGCCTCGAGGTCGGCCGGGCCGAGCGCCAGCTCGAGGTCCCCGGGAGCGAGCGCGGCCAGCCGCTCGACCAGGAGATCCTCCCGGCGCCCCCAGGCCGGCGGGGTCCTGGATGCGGGGGGCGGGCTCAGCCAGCCGGCCACGCCGGAGGGAGGCGGAGGGTCGCCGAAGCCGACGCCTCTGTCGGGATCCAACGCCACCAGCAAGGGAACCGTCCGCCCGCCATAGCGTCGCTCGAAGGCCCGGCGGAAGCCGTCGAGGTCCGGACGGGGGCGGCGCCGGGCGAGGCGGTGCAGGAGGGCGACCCCGCGGATCAGCTCGTCGACGACTCCGGCGCCGAGGGTTGCCGACGGCGCCGGCTTCACCAGCTGCACGTCGAAGGGGAACTCCGGCGGCGGCGGATCACCCAGCGCCGCCAACGTGGCACTCGCCTCCGCGTAGACGGCGTCCGAGCCAGCCAGCCCCGCAGTGTCCAGCCGGTCGAGCAGTCTGGCGACCGCCGCCAGCCCCACCCCCACGGCGGAGGAGCCGGGGTGCTCGGCCAAGCGCTCGGCCACCGCCGACACCGTTCCCGGTCCCGTGACGGTGAAGGAAGGGCCCGCCAGCCGAGCCAGGTAGTCGGCGTCGACCCTGGTCTGGCGTCGGTAGTGATCGGGCCCCGAGAGGACCAGGCGGGTCTCCACCGCCACCGCCCCCACGGAGCAACCGGCGAACAGGCCGAACGGTGTCGGGCGCGTCGCCATCCGGGTGTAGAAGCGAACCAGCGCCAGCTCGATGCCCGGTCCGCGCCCGCCGTCGGGGTCCTTCGCCCACACCCCGAACGCCGCCGCCAGGCTGGGCGATCCCACCCGCAGCGCCTCGAACACCTCGGGCCGGGCGTACGCCGCGGCGAGGCGGCGGCGCAGCTCGTCACGCCCCGCCCGCTCGGCCCCCGGTCCTTCCGACCACCGGGGGATCTCGTCGTAAGGCAGCAGCGGCGTGCGCAGCACGAAGAACCCCGAGTGACCGAGTTGATCGGGCCGCCACGGCCAGTGCAGTTCCAAGGGTTTCAGCAGCCGCGCTCACTGCTCCCGGCGAACACTGGAACCTGCACGCTAGCCGTCGGGCGTGCTCCGCGGAGGCAGGCGCCTTGACGTCGATCCGGGTGCCCCTTTCGCTCATGCAGGAGCACATGTGGTGGCTGGAGCGGTACGCGCCGGCGGAAGGGTTCTTCAACGAGTCCCTCCGCCACCGGCTGCGGCCAGAGGTCGAGGCGGCGAGTGTGCGCGCCGCCCTCGGACTGCTGGTGCGCCGGCACGAGTCGCTGCGGACGACCTTCCCTCTGTCGGACGGGGAGCCCTACCAATCCATCGCTGCGCCGACCGACGTCGCCCTGGCGATCACCGACCTGTCGGCGCTTTCCCCGGTCGAGCGCCAGGCCGAGCTCGGCCGGATCCACGACGCAGAAGTCGCCCGCCCGTTCGACACCGCCGCCGGGCCCCTGCTCCGGGCCCACCTCGTCGTCGCCGGGGAGGTGAAGGAGCTCGTGATGGTCTTCGACCACCTGATCTGCGACCCCACCTCGGCCGCCATCCTGACGGGGGAGCTCGACGAAATCTGCGATGCGCTGGTTTCGTCGGGGGAGCTCGACGAAATCTGCGATGCGCTGGTTTCGGGACGTATCCCCGACCTGGCGCCCGCCCAGCTCGACTTCGCCGACTTCGCCGTCTGGCAACGGCGCTTCCTCGACGCAGAGGCCCTTGAGGAGTACGAGGAGCACTGGGCGCGCACCCTGCACGGCCTACGCCCGTCCTACCGGATCCCATTGCATCCCTCGGCCTGTGGCTCGCCCACCACGGCGGCGGTGACCCCGCCCGGGATGATGACCTTCTCGCTTGACGGCGAGGTGAGCGGCCGCCTGCGCACGATGTTCCGCACCTCCTCTTTCGTGCTTACCGCCGCCGCGGTCGCCGCGCTAGTCGCCCGGGCGACCGGCGAACCCGACACCTTGATGGTCACCTCCGTCGACGGGCGCGACCGGGCGGAGCTGGCCAGCATGGTCGGGCTGTTCGGCGGCGTCTCCCTGCTCCGCGTGGACCTGGCCGGCGACCCGCCGTTCGAGACGATCGTGCGCCGGGCTCGCCACGCCGTGCTCGGGCTGCTGGAACACCAGCACCTGCCGGTGTGGCAGGTTCTGGAGGCGGCCCGCCGCCGCCAGATCGACGTCAGCCTCCGCGCCATCCCGGTGGCACTGCACTTTTATCACGCTAGCCGGCACCGCTGGGTGCCCGGCACCTCGGTGGTGGCGGCTCCCCCGGCCGTGGAAGGGCCCAGCGATCCCGGCACGACCGCGGCCGCCAAGCCGCTGGAGTTCCGGATCTACGACGACGGCGCCGCGTGGTGGGGCGAACTGCTCCACCACCCGCAGTGGTACGACGAGAGCCACGCCCTGCGAATCGTGTCCGGGCTTAAGGCGTTGCTGGCCGCGGTCGCCGAGGACCCGTTGCTGCCGCTGTCCGCGCTCCCCCTTGAGGCGGCATGACCGGCGGCCTGCTCGTCTTCGGGACAGCCCCTCGTGACGTAGTCGCGACGGTCGACCTGGCCGTCGAGACCGGCCTCGTGGACGCCACGCCGGCGCTCGCTCCCGTCGACCAGGAGATGGCGGCCCGGCTGCTCCGGCGCGGTCACGACGACGCCTCGGGGCGGGCCCTCGCGCTCCGGGGGGCGGCCGCCGCTCCCCGCGCACCATGGGTCTTCGGTTCGGCCGACCTGGCCGACACCATCGCCCTGTGGCGATCGGCGCTTCCTGCGCCTCTCTCCGCGGTGCTGGTCACCGGGCCGCCGGCGCAACCGAGCCGGGATGGGTGCACGACGGGTGCGGTGACCCTGGCGCACTGGGAGCGCGCCTGGCGCCAGATGCTCGAGGGGGTGCGCGGGCTGCCCGTCCTGCTGACCGCGGGCAACGCGGCCGAGGTGCAAGCGTTCATCGAAGCGCCGGCGAAACCGAAGGCACCGAGGGCGCCGACCGACCCGCCCACCTGGCCGAGCGGCCACCGTGACCGGCCGCCGTCGGCCGGTGCCGTCGCGGCCCCACCGTCGGGCCGGTCGGAGCCGGCGTCACCCGTCGAGCTCTCGGGCGGGCAACGTAAACTGCTCGCCCTGCTCCTCCGGCTGGAGGGACAACACCGCGCCTTTTCGCCGCCGGAGCTGCCCGCCGAGACGCCGACCACCGGCCTCCTCCTGCAGGCCGACGGCCTCGCCCGCCGGCAGCGGCTCGACCTCGAGCGCAGCCTGGCCACCGCCTTGGCGGCGCTGGAGGGGCTGGCCGGGCACCCCGACGAGGTCCCGCCGCCGTTCGAGCCGGCCTACGAGCTCGACGCCGGCGAGGACCCCGCCCGCTACGCCGAATGGCGGGCGAAGTACCCGCCGCGCCGCCGGCAAGGGCGCGCTCGCCCACCGGGAGCGCTTCCCACGTTCACGGTCATCGTGGACGTGGACCGGCCCGACCCGGCCCTGGCCCGGCGCTGCGCCGAGTCGCTGGCAGCCCAGTCGTACCCGAACTGGCACCTCCGCCTGACGCCGGCCGTCCACGCCGCCGCGCCCGGCCCCCTCGCCGAGCTGGCGGCCGCCGGGGCCCACGCGCCGGCCGGTGATTTCGTCGCCTTCGTGGGCCAACACGACGAGCTCGAGCCCTGGGCGCTGGAGGAACTGGCGGTGGTAGTGGCCGACGACCCCGAAGTGGACGTCGTCTACACCGACGAGGACGTCATTGGCGGCGAGGCGGACTACCACAGCCCCCGGTTCAAGCCGGACTGGTCCCCCGACCTCCTGCTCTCGACCATGTACCTCGGCGGCCTGCTGGCGGCGCGCTCGTCCCTGCTCGACGACGACGACTGGGAGCCGCCACCCGCGCCGGCGCGCGACCTGTACGACCTGGCGCTGCGCGTCACCGAGCGGGCGCGGCGCGTGGAGCACGTGCCGGTGGTCGCCTACCACCGCCGCCCCAGCGAGATCGATGACCGCCGCGGGATGCATGCGCTGGCCCGGGCGCTCGATCGCCGGGGCGAGGCCGCGACGGTCGAGGACGGGCTCGTCCCGCAGACCTACCGGGTTCGACGGGTCATCGCCACCCCTCACCCCCTAGTCAGCATCATCGTGCCCTTCCGGGACGGCGCCGAGCTGCTCCGCCAGTGCGTGGCGTCGGTCCACCGCCTGGCCGGCTACGACCGGTGGGAGCTGGTGCTCGTCGACAACCAGAGCTGGGAGCCGGAGACCACGGCCCTGCTGGGCCGGCTGGCCGAGGACCCCAAGTGCCGGGTCCTCGAGTACCCGCACCCGTACAACTGGTCGTCGCTCAACAACTTCGGCGCCCGCCACGCCCACGGCGACATGCTGCTCTTCCTCAACAGCGACGTCGAGGGGCGCGCCGACGGGTGGCTCTCTGCCATGGTCGAGCACGCACAGCGCCACGAGGTCGGCGCGGTCGGCGCCCGGCTCGTCTACGGCGACGGCAGTGTCCAGCACGGCGGCGTCGTGCTCGGGCTGTCCGGCGGGATCGCGTGGCACGCCTTCTGGAAGTGCCCCGGCGACCACCCTGGCTATCTCGGCCACGCCAAGACGATCCGCAACTACAGTGCGGTCACCGGCGCCTGCACGCTGGTGCGGCGCGACGCCTTCGACGAGGTCGGCGGCCTCGACGAGGAGTTGGCCATCCTGTTCAACGACGTCGACCTGTGCCTGCGCCTGCGGGAGCGGGGCTACCTGGTCGTCTACACACCCTACGCCGAGCTGTTCCACTACGAGAGCAAGACCCGGGGGTTCGCGGTCGAGGTACCCGAGGTCGATCGGATGCGCCGGCGCTGGGACGCGGTCCTGAACCACGACCCGTACTTCAACCCCAACCTCGACCTGCGGCGATGCCAGTTCGCCCTGCCGCGATGAGCGACGAACCGCTCAGCGCGGCGGAGGTCGTGGCCCGGCTGTGGCGAGACGTCGACAAGCGCCAGCGGGCCGGCGATGGGCGGTCCGTACCGCCGCTCGGCGCCACGTCGAGGATGATCCACGACGCCGACCTGGTCTGGCTCACCAACCACGGCGACGCCTCGCTTCCCGAGCTCACGGCCCATCTGGTCCCGCTGCTGATCACGCTGGCCGAGCGGCGCGACGAGCTGATATCGGAGGTGCGCCTGCTGCGCGAGGCCATGGTCCGGGAGTCGGCACGGCTGGAAGAGCGTGACGACCTCTTGCACCGCCTCCTCGAAGACCGGCTGGACGATCTGCTGCGCCACCTGGAGGGGCCGCGGTGACCCCCCGGGTTGCCGTGGTGGCGACCGAAGAGTCGCACCCGTGGTCCGAAGGCGCGCTGCTCGTGAGCCGGCTGTGTGGCGCCCTCGCTTGCGGGGCGGAGGTCGAGCTGCTCCTCGCTGGACCGCCGAACGCAGCCGGCGACGGCCACGACGGCGCGGTCACGGTTCGGCGCTTCGACGCACCGGCGGTGCCTGAGCGCCGCCGCCTCGCGGTGCGCCGGGCATTGCTCGGGCCGCAGAGCGCCGAGGCGACCATCGATTGCGGCTGCGTCACGGGCGCCCGGCGGCGCCTGGCCGGCACACTGGCGCCGGCGGCACAGTCGATCCTGATCGCCGCCGCGGGCGGTGACGCCGCGGAGCTCTTCCGACGGCTCCGGACCGTCCGGTACGACCTCGCGGTATTTGTCGGCTACGGCAGCGCCAGCACGTGCGCCGGCGTGGACGCAGTGGAGGGCCGCTGCCCCTGGGCGCTCGTCCCGGCGGCCACCGGCGACGCCGATCTGTGGAACCCGGCGGTGGGACAGATCCTCCGAGCCGCCTCCCGAATCGTCGTGACCGGTGAGGCCGAGGCGGCGACGCTGGCGGCGTGCGCCCCGGGTCTTCGCCCCGGCGTGGTGCGAGACGTCGGCTTCGTCGCCCAGGTCAACGCCATGGCCAGCCGGGCGCCGGCATACGGCTTCGATGGCCGGCCGACCGTGGTGGTGGCCCGGGACTGGTCAGAGCCGTCGGGCCAGCACCGCCTGCTCGAGTGGTGCGACGCCCTCCGCCGGGACCTGGGCCCGGAGGCGGCAGTACGGCTGGTGGGCCCGGGGACGCAAAGGCTCCCCCGAAGGCTGCGGGCCGAAGCCGCGGCGTCGCGGACCGACGTGTGGCGGTGGATGGCCCACGCCCTCGTCGTCCTCGACGCCGAACCTCACCGCCTCCTCGGGCGGGAGGTGCTCGAAGCGTTCCTGTTCGGCACGCCGGTCGTCGTGGCGGCCGACGGGGGAGCCACTCGGTCTCACGCCGAGTCGGGTGACGGAGGGCTGTGGTTCCGGAGCTACGCCGAGTTGTTGGCCTCAGTGAGCGCGCTCGGCGATCCGGCGCTGCGGGCGGCGCTCGGGGGTCAGGGCCGGCGCTACGCCACCGAGCGCTTCGGCGACACCGCGGCGTTCATCCGACGGGTCGACGACGCCGTCCTCGAGGTGGCCTGAGCCATGGCTCCCGCGACCGAGGCGACCGACGTCGAGGAGGTGGTCACCCTGCCGGCTGGTGTCACCGTCGAGGACCTGGACGACGGCCGCCTGCGCCTCTGCTGGCGAGCACGGAACTTCGCCATCGGTCCGCTCCTGCCCGAGGTGTCTGAGGCGGTGAAGTCCCTCCGGTCGGCACCTCGAGTGTCGGCCGGGCGAGCCGCCCGCCAGGCCGAACCGGCCGCCCGCCAGGCCGAACCGGCCGCCCGCCAGCTCGAGCACGTCCTCGGCCGGCTCTCGGCCCGAGGGTGGCTGGAGCGCACCGTGCGCCAGGACGGGCGGGACCTGGCGACGCTCGTGCCCCGATTCGGCGCCGGGGCGGGATGGGCCGCCGAGGCCGCCGGCGACGGCCGTCCGGAGCACCACCCCGGCGCCGCCCGCCAGCTCTCCCGCTTCGCGTCGCTGCTCCGCTGCGGGTCGGAATTGGTGCTCGAGTCGCCGCTGGTGGGCGCGGCGTTGCGTCTCCACGACGCCGGCGTGGCCGCGCTGATCGCGGCCCTCGCCTCGGCCGTACCGACGAGCGGGTTGCTGGATGGGGCGGCCGCCCGCGCCGTCGTCGACCTGCTCGACAGCGCCGGGTTCCTGACCGACCCCGACGCCGACCCGGAAAGCGAGGACCGGCGCCTCGCCCAGTGGAGCGCCACCGACCTGGCGTTCCACGCCGCCAGCCGCTATGGCCGCCACCAGGGCGGCTACGGCGGGACGCTCCCCCTGGAAGGTCGTTTCGAGCCGCTCCCCGAGCGCAAGGACCTGCTCGGCGCGCCGGTGCAGTTGGACCGGCCCGGCCCGCCAGACGCCGCCGGCGCGGCGCTGGCGGGGCTCACCGGCGTGCTGGAGCGCCGCCGTTCGATCCGCCGCCACGACGACGCGGCGGCGATCAGCGCCGCCCAGCTCGCAGCGTTCCTCTACCACTCGGCGGGCCGCCGACCCGACGGGCACCGGGCGTACCCCGGCGGCGGCGGGCTCTACGAGCTCGAGCTGTACCCGGCTGTTTCCCGTTGCTCCGGGCTCGCCTCCGGCCTCTATCACTACGACCCGGTCGAGCATCGCCTGGGCCGGGTCGCCGAGGACGGGCCGGCGGTGCGGGCCCTGGTGAACGACGCGGGCGGCCGCGCCCTGATGGCCGCCGCGCCCCAGGTCCTGATCGTGATCGCGGCCCGCTTCGGGCGGGTCATGTACCGCTACGAATCGATCGCCTACGCCACGATCCTGAAGAACGTGGGGGCGCTGTTCCAGACGATGTACTGCGTGGCCACGGCCATGGGCCTGGCGCCGTGCGCCATCGGCGGCGGCAGCGCCGACGCCTTCTGCATCGCCTCCGGGCTCGACTACTGCGAGGAGTCGAGCGTGGGCGAGTTCGTCCTGGGCAGCGCCGGAGAGCGCCAGTGACCGCTCAGGCCAGCCTGTGGCCGACTGCGCTGCTGGCCCGCCGGTCGGTCGTCGGGCGCTTCCGCCATCCCAGCCTCTTCCTCCCCGACGTGGTGGGGCCGCTGCTGTTCACCAGCGTCCTGTGGGGCAGCTTCGCCCGGGCCAACCTCCTCCCCGGCTTTCCGACGGTGCATTCCTTCCTGGACTTCGTCGTCGCCGGGGCGGTGGTGGTCGGTGTGGTCTTCAGCGCCACCGACGTCGCCGACGACCTGGGCGAGGACATCCGGTCCGGGTTCTTCGACCGCATCGCGGTATCGCCGACGCCCCGTACGGCGATCCTCCTCGGCCGGTTGGCCGGCGCGGCGGTGTTCGCAGGGTTCGAGGCGCTCGTGATCATTGCGGTCCTGGCCGCCTTCGGGGCATCCGTCCGGGGGGGCGTGGCGGCGGTGGCGGCGGTTTGCGTGGTGGCCATGGTGCTGGCGCTGGCCCTCGGAGGCCTGGGGGCCAATCTGGCCCTGCGAGAGGGCCGGGCTGAGCGGACCGTGGCGCTCTTCGTCCCCTTTGCCTTCCTCCTCGTCTTCATGTCCTCGGCCTACTTCCCCCGCCAGGCGATGGACGGCTGGTTCAGGGCCGTGGCCGACTGGAACCCACTCTCGTGGATCGCGGAGGACCTCCGCCACCAGACCGTCACGGGGTTCGATCTGCGCACCGCCGGCCAGGCGCTGGGAATGGTCACACTCCTGTCTGCGCTGTCGGTCACCTCGGCGGTGCGGGCGGTGCGACAGCGCGGCCGGGCCCGATGAGCGCCGCCGCCGCGCCCGCAGCGCCTATCGGCGCCGTGAGCCGGTCTCTCGCCGCCCGCGACCTGCGCCGCGTCCGGCGCTACCCCTCCACCACCGTGCACCTGCTCTTCCTGCCCATCTTCTTCGTCGTCGTCTGGAGCCGGGGCTTCTCCGAGGTGGCCCGGCTGGAGGGCTTTCCGGCGCGCAACTTCCTCGACTGGATCGCCCCGCTGGCCATCCTCAACGGCTGCACCGCCTCGGCCCTGATCTGCGGCTTCGTGCTAGCCCGGGACCTGGAAGGCGGGTTCTTCGAGCGCCTGTTGCTCGCCCCGGTGCGGCCGGTCGCCGTCGTGGGCGGGGCACTGCTGTCGGGCCTGGCCCGCGCCGCGGTGCCCTTCGTGGTCGTTACCAGCGCCGCCGTCGTGTTCGGCGCCGACCTGCCCGGCGGCGCCCTCGGCCTGCTGGCCGAGGCGGTCGCCGCGGCTGGGATCGCCCTGTGCGCGGTGGGCTGGGCCGTCGGCCTGGCCCTGCGCCTACGCGGCATCAGGCGGTCGGTCCATCTGATGCAGACGGGCGTGGCCTGCACCCTCTACCTGTCCACCGGCCTCGCACCACTGTCCTTCATGACCGGTTGGATGCGGGGCGTCGCCCAGGTCAACCCGATGACCCAGGTCCTCCGGCTGGCCCGCCAGGGCTACCTCGGCCCCACCACCTGGGCCCAGACCTGGCCCGGGCTGGTCGTCCTGGCCGCCGGGGTCGCCCTGCTCACCTGGTTTGCCGTCCGCGGACTGAAAGGCCTGACACCATGACGCAACCGGCATTCCCGCCGGCCGAATGGAACGACACGGCACGGGACTTCCCCGCCGACCGCGGCGTCCACCATCTCTTCGAGGCCCGCGCCGCCAGTTCCCCGGGCGCAACCGCGCTCGTGTCCGACGCCGGCGACATCAGCTACGGGGAGCTCAATCGTCGGGCCAACCAGCTGGCCCGGTGGCTGCGCCACGCCGGCGCCGGCGCCGGCGCCATCGTCGGTGTCTGCGCAGGCCACTCCGCCGAGGCCGTCGTCGGGCTGCTGGCGGTGCTGAAGGCGGGGGCGGCGTACGTCCCGTTGGAGCCGGAGTGGCCCGACGAGCGGCTGCGCCACATCCTGCGGTCGCTCGACGCCCGAGCCCTGGTGACCGAGGCCCGCCTCCACCGGCGGTTCTTCGACCTCTCCGTCGACCTGCCCGGCCTTGTGGGGCTGATGTGCCTCGACGCCTCGACGCCCGACGTCGCCCCCGAGCCGATCGACCGCGCCGCCGTGCGCCGGCTCTTCGACCTGCTGGCCGACGAGAGCGACGACGAGGTCTCGGCGGCGGGGTTCCGGCGCACGGAGGATGGTTCGTCGTTCACGCAGGCCGAGGTGCGGCAGTACCGCGACCGCGTGGTCGGCCTCGCCCAGGGCCTGGTGGGCCCCGACGCGGCGGTGCTGGAGGTCGGCTGCGGCTCCGGCCTGATCATGCGGGAGCTCGCCGGCGCGGTGGGCCGCTACACCGGCCTCGACCCGTCCCCGGCGACGCTGCGGGCCAATAATGCATGGGCGGCGACGGCTGCCGCCCGCGTCGAGCTGGTCGCCGCCTTTGCCGACGAGCTCGACTCCCTGGCGTTGGGTCCCCACGACCTCGTCGTGCTGGCCAGCACGGTGCAGTTCTTCCCCGGTCCGGCCTACCTGCGCCACGTGCTCTCCCAGGCCATCGCCGCGACGGCGGACGGGGGCCACGTCCTCCTCGCCGACCTGATCGACCCCGACGCGGTGCAGGGCCGCTTCGGCGAGGTCGTGGCCCGGGCCAAGCGCCAGCACGAGCTTCACATCGCGCCGACGTCGCTCTGCGACCTGGTGGCGGGCATGGAACGGGTGGCCGGGGTCGAGGTCCATTCCCGCTCGGGCTTCGACAACGAGCTGGCGTGCCGCTACGACGCGGTGCTCCGCGTGGGCCCGGCGCAGCCGGTGGGCTCCGGCGGGTCGCCAGCCCGGCCCGCCACCGCCGCCGCGCTGGCCGCCTACCAAGACGCCGACCTCGCCGGCGGGTCGGGCCCCGACGACCTCGCCTACGTCATCTTCACCTCCGGGTCCACCGGCACACCGAAGGGCGTGATGGTCACGCACCGGCCGGTGGTGAACCTGATCGACTGGGTCAACACCACGTTCTCCGTCGGCCCGGCGGACCGCCTGCTGCTGGTCACGTCCTTCTGCTTCGACTTGTCGGTGTACGACGTCTTCGGCATCCTGGCCGCCGGAGGGTCGATCCGGGTCGTGACCGACGGCGACTTGGCCGAGCCCCGCCAGCTGCTGCGCGCCCTGCGCCACGAAGGCATCACCTTTTGGGACTCGGCGCCGGCCGCTCTGCACCAGGTGATGCAGTTCGCCGAGGCCGACGCCGCTGGCTCACCCTCGACGAGCCTGCGCCTGGTCTTCCTCTCCGGCGACTGGATCCCGCTGCCGCTTCCCGGCCAGGTGCGCCGCCATTTCCCCCAGGCGACCGTCGTGGGCCTGGGCGGCGCCACCGAGGCGACGATCTGGTCCAACTACTTCGTCGTCGGCGACGTCGACCCGGCGTGGCGGAGCATTCCCTACGGGCGGCCGATCCAAAACGCCCGCTACTACGTGCTGGAGGAGGACCTGTCGCCCTGCTCGATCGGCGTCGCCGGCGACCTCTACATCGGCGGCGGGTGCCTGGCCTCGGGCTATGCCGGCGACGCCGACCTGACCCGCCGGAAGTTCGTCCCCGACCCCTTCGCCGGCGCCGGCTCGGTCATGTACCGCACCGGGGACCGGGCGCGGTACTGGCCCGACGGCAACCTGGAGTTCCTCGGCCGGCTCGACAGCCAGGTCAAGGTGCGCGGGTTCCGGATCGAGCTCGGGGAGGTCGAGGCGGCGCTGGCCCGCCACCCGGGGATCGAAGTGGCGGTGGTGGTGGCCCAACCCGGGCCCACCGGCGAGCTGCAGCTGGACGCCTACTTCCTCCCCGTCTCCGACGCTTCCGGGGCCCGCACGACGGGCCCGGGCGTGCCCGAGCTACGGGCGCACCTCGGCGCCATCCTGCCCGAGCACATGCTGCCGGCGACGTTCACCACGCTGTCCGCCCTGCCCCTCTCCCCGACCGGCAAGCTCGACCGCAAGGCCCTGCCGCGGCCGACGCTGCGGCGCGCCGGCGGGGCGAAGGCGGCGCCGGCCGACGGGCTCGAGGCCGCCATCGCCCGCATCTGGTCGGAAGTGTTGAACCTCGACGGCATCGGCATGGAGGACAACTTCTTCGACCTGGGAGGCCACTCCCTGGCCGCCGCCCGCGTCGTCGCCCGCCTGTCCGAGTTGGAGTCGAGCGCCCTGTCCCTGCGGGCGGTGTTCGACCACCCGACCGTCCAGGCCTTGGCCCGCGCCATTCGGGCCGGTCGCCAGCCGGCCCCCACCCGGCGCCCGATCCACGTCGCCGCCGACCGCTCGGCGACGCCGCTGTCGGTGCTCCAGGAGCAGATGTGGGTCATGGAGCGGGCGATGCCGCCCGGGACGTGGAACGAGAGCTTCCGCCACCGGGTGCCCGCCGGGGCCGACGGCGACGTCGTCTCCGGCGCCCTCGCCTCCCTGGTCGCCCGCCACGAGAGCCTGCGCACGGTCTTCGTCGACACCCCCGACGGCGTCGTGCAACGGGTCCTTCCCGACGCGACGTTGGAGGTGCGGGAGATCGACCTGTCGACGCTGCGGCCTGGCGAGATCGACGGCGCGGTCGTCGCCTGGCTGGCGGTCGACAACGACGCCGGATTCGACCCCGCGTCCGCCCCGCTGGTCCGCGCCGGGCTGGTCACCGAGCCCGGCGGCGGCCGGGAGCTGCTCTTGACCTTCGACCACCTGATCGTGGACCGCACGTCGGTAGACATTCTGCTGACCGACTTCGACGACGCCTGCGCCAGCCTCGCCCGCGGCGAGAAGCCGGCCCTCGGCTCCGGTGGTGTCGACTATGCCGACTTCGCGGCGTGGGAGCGCCAAGAGTTGAGCCCCGCCCGGCTGGAGGAGCGTCTCACGCACTGGCGGGAGCGGCTCCAGGGGATCCCCCTCGACCCGCCCCTGCCCTACGACCGCCAGCCCGCCGCCCCCGGGCCGGGCACCAGCTACGTCGCCTTCGTGCTCGACGACGTCGTCTACCGCTCCCTGAAGCGCCTGGCCGCGGTGTCCCGCAGCTCGCTGTTCGTCCTCTCCCTGGCGGCGGTCGACGTCATCCTGAGCCAGGCTGGCGGCCAGAGCGACGTCGTCGTCGGGACCCAGCTGAGCGGCCGGACGCGGCCCGAGGTCGAGGGAACGGTCGGCCTCTTCACCGGGCCGGCGCTCCTGCGCACCGACCTCTCCGGCGACCCCACTCTGGAGACCATCGCCGGCCGGGTGCGCGACGGCCTCCAGGAGTTGCTGGACCGCCAGCCCTTCCCGTACACGGCCTTCCGCCGCCAGCTGGTGCCGGACGTGGTGGCCCGGCGGATCCCCGTGTGGCGGACGATCGACCCCGTCGACGTGGAGTTCTTCTATACCCGGCCCGACCGCTGGGCCCCCGGGGTGAGCATCGTGGCCCGCCCGCCCCTGAGCAGCGCCCCAACCGCCGACGACCCGGCGGAGTTCTCCGAACCGCTGGAGTTCACGTTCTTCACCGACGGCGAGCGGATGTGGGGCAAGCTGACCTACCGAGTCGACCTGTTCGACCGCTCCACGGCCGAACGGCTGGTGGCCGAGTTGGTGGACGTGCTGGCGCACGCCGCCGACCGTTGGAGCGCCCGTCTGTCCACCTGGGCCACCGCCCGGTGATGACGATTGACGATCCCCGGGGGGCGGGGCCCCTCCGGCGCGGGGCCGAGCGCCGGATCCCGGACGACTGCACCCAGACCGTCGCCCCTTTTCCCACCGGACAGGGCGCCCACCACCTGATCGCGGCGCAAGCGGCGCGCAGCCCGTCGGCGGTGGCGGTGGTGGACGACCGGACCTCGCTCACCTACGCCGAGCTCGACGCCCGCGCCGACCGGCTGGCCCAGCACCTTCGGTCGGTCGGCGTCGGCCCGGAGGTGGTGGTCGCCATCTTCATGCAGCGCTCGGTGGACCTGGTCGTCAGCCTGCTGGCCGTATGGAAGGCCGGGGGCGCCTACCTGCCCCTCGACCCCCGCTACCCCGCCGACCGGCTGGCCTTCATGCTCGGCGACGCGTCCAGCCCCGTCGTGGTGACCGAGCAGGGCCTGGGCGGCCGCCTCCCACCCGGCGGCCACCGCCTGGTGGTGATCGACCGGGACCGTGGCGCGATTGACAGCCGGCCGGCCCGCCCCCCCTCGGTCGACTTCGACGCCGAGCAGCTCGCCTACCTCATCTACACCTCGGGCTCCACCGGCACGCCCAAGGGGGTCGAGGTACCTCAGCGGGCCCTCGTCAACTTCCTCGCCTCCATGGCCCGCGAGCCCGGCCTGACCGCCGGCGACGTGCTCGTCGCCGTCACCACCCTGTCGTTCGACATCGCCGCCCTCGAGCTGTACCTGCCGCTCACCACCGGCGGCACGGTCGTCGTGGCGAGCGCCGAGGTGGCGGCGTCCCCCCGCCCGCTGGCCGACCTGCTCCAACGCTCCGCCGCCACTGTGGTGCAGGCCACCCCCGCCACCTGGCGGATGCTCCTCGACGCCGGCTGGCCGGGCCGCCCCGGCCTCAAGGTGCTCTGCGGCGGCGAGCAGCTCCCGGTGGCGCTGGCCTCGGCGCTGCTGGACCGTGGGGTAGAGCTTTGGAACATGTACGGGCCCACCGAGACCACCATCTGGTCCACCGTCGGGCGGGTCTCGACGCCCGGCGACGCCCACAGCATCGGCCGGCCCATCGCCGACACGACCGTGTACGTCCTTGACCCCCACCTCTCGCCGGTGCCGGCCGGCGAAGTAGGCGAGCTTCACATCGGCGGCGCCGGCGTGGCCCGGGGCTACCGCGGCCGGCCGGAGCTCACCGACGAGCGGTTCATCCCCGACCCCTTCGCCGCCGAGACCGGCGCCCGGCTGTACAAGACCGGCGACCTGGGCCGGTGGCGACCCGACGGCACGCTTGAGTGCCTGGGCCGGCTCGACCACCAGGTGAAGATCCGGGGCTTTCGCATCGAGCTGGGAGAGATCGAAGCCGCCCTCGACGCCCACCCGGGCGTACGGGCCTCGGTGGTGGCCGCCACCACCGACGACCGGGGCGTCGCCAGCCTGACTGCCTACGTGGTGGCGGAAGGCGCCGCGCCTACCGGCGCCGAGCTTCGCCACCGCCTCCTTCGAACCTTGCCCGCCCACATGGTCCCGTCGACCTTCCAGGTGCTCGACCGGCTTCCCCTCACCCCCAACGGGAAGGTCGACCGCAAGGCACTGCCGACCCCGGCGCCCACCCGGGCCACCATGGGGCCGCTGGTGCCGCCCCGGACGCCGATGGAGGAGACCCTCGTCGCCATCTGGTCGGAGGTCCTCGGCGTCTCCGACGTCGGCGTCGACGACGACTTCTTCGAGCTGGGCGGCCACTCCCTCGTGGCACTGCGCGTCCTGTCCCGGGTCAACGAGGAACTTGGCGTCGACCTCGGCATCTCCGCCCTCTTCGACGCGCCGACGGTCGCCGACATGGCCACGATCGTCACTGCGGCGACGGGCCGTGCCCGCCGGCCGCGGCTGGTGGCCCTCGACCGGGCCACCTTCATCCGGTAGAAGGAGGATCGTGGGCGTGAGGCGACGGATGGCGACGACCCCTGGCGGTGCCGGCCCGGCGGGGCCGGCGGCCGGCCCGCCCATCGTGACCGAAGGCCTGGTGCGCCGGTTCGGCTCGGTGACGGCCGTCGGCGGGGTGGACCTCTGCGTCGAGCAGGGCGAGATTTTCGGGTTCCTCGGGCCGAACGGCGCGGGCAAGACGACATGCGTGCGCATGCTGGTCACACTCCTCCGTCCCACCGCGGGGACAGCGCGGGTGGCCGGCTTCGATGTGGTCGCTGACCCCTTCGCGGTACGCCGGGCCATTGGCGTGGCCCTCCAGGAAGCGGCCATCGACCCATTCATGAGCGGCCGCGAGCTCCTCCACCTCCAGGGCGCGCTGCACGGGGTGGACCGCCGGCGGACCCGGGCGCGCGCCGGCGAGCTGCTGGAGCGGGTGGGCCTGGCGGCCGTCGCCGACGACCAGGTGTCGACCTACTCCGGCGGCATGCGCCGTCGCCTCGACCTGGCCATGGCGCTGCTGCACGAGCCCGAGGTGCTGTTCCTCGACGAACCGACTGTCGGCCTCGACCCGCTCAGTCGGGCCACCGTGTGGGACGAGGTGCGAGCGCTCAACGCCGAGGTGGGGACGACGGTGTTCCTCACCACGCACTACCTCGAGGAGGCGGACCGGCTGGCGGGAAGGGTCGCCATCATCGATGGAGGGGTCATCGTCAAGGAGGGCAGACCCGAGCGCCTGCGAGCCGAGCTCGGCCAGCCCGTCTTGTCGGTGACCGTGGTTCCCGGTGACGAGGCGCGGGCGCGGGAGGTTCTGAGCCGATTCGGGCCGATCGTCGCCTGCCCGGCCCCGACGGTGGCGATCCGCCTGTCCGGGGGTGCCGGGGCAATGGCGCCCGTGATCCGGGCCCTCGACGACGAGCGCCTGACACCGGTGACGGTGGAGCTCACCCCGCCCAGCCTCGACGACGTCTTCGCCGCGGTGACCGGTCGGTCCCCCGGTCCATCCGACGTCGCCGAGGAAGGCCCGGCCCAGCCGGCCGGTGTCGGCGGCGAGTAACGCGATCCAACTGGAGGTCGACGAGCCTTCCCCGCTCGTCGACGATCCGGCCCGCTTCGCGGTGGTCGGGCTGGTCCCTGGGGAGCCCGTTGCCGTCCGGACGCGTTGGCAAGTGGGCGGGGTGGCGGTGGCCACCGAGGCGCGCTTTGTCGCCGGCCCCGACGGCCGGGTGGCGCCCGGCGCGGACGCCAGCAGGGGTGGGACCTACCGGGGCCGCGACGCCTACGGCCTGTGGTGGTCGGGAGCGGCCGCCCCTCCCACCGGGGTCGCGCCCCTGGACACCACCGTCTCGGTCGTGTGCCGAGGGCAACAGGTCGCCGAGGCTCTCCTCGCACGCCGGTGGGTGGGAATCGGCGTCGAGGTGGTCCCCGTGGCCGGCGACGGCCTGGTCGGGCGCTATTTCCGGCCCCAGGGGCCCGGCCGGTTCCCCGGTGTTGTGGTGGTCGGGGGCTCGATGGGCGGCACGCGAGGGTCCGATGCCAAGGCCGCGCTGCTGGCGTCGCGAGGCGTGGCGGCCGTCGCCGCCGCCTACTTCGGCGTCCCTGGGACGCCCGCCGGGCTCGCCGGAGTGGGGGTGGAGTACCTGCACGCCTGGGTGGGCTGGCTTCTCGCGCGCGACGAGGTGTCCGGTGCTCGGGTCGGCGTGCTCGGCGCCTCCCGGGGCAGTGAGCTGGCGTTGCTGGCCGCCACCCGGCTGGCGGAGGTGGCGAGCGTCGTCGTCGCCTCGCCGTCGGCGGTGCTCTGGCCCGGCATCGGCGTCGCGCCGGGAGAGGACACGGCGGCGTGGACCTGGCAGGGACAGGCCCTGCCCTTCGTCCGCACCGACCCGGAGGTCCTGACGGCCCAACTGGCGGAGGAGCCAGTCCGCCTGCGGCCGGTGTTCGAGCGGGCGCTGGCCGGCGCGGCGGGCGTGGCCGAGATCCCGGTCGAAGACGTGCACGGGCCGGTCCTCCTGCTCTCCGGCGACGACGACGCCTTGTGGCCGGCGGGACCAATGGCCGACGCCCTGTGGCGCCGGGCCAAGAGCCACGGGGCGAAGCACGAGGTACGGCACATTCGCTATCGCCATGCCGGCCACCTCTGTTCGAGCCCCGCCGGCATCCCGGTGCCGAGCACCATCACCCATCCCCTCGACGGCCGCCGCTACGACC
Organism: Acidimicrobiales bacterium; assembly: GCA_036264135.1. GTDB lineage: Bacteria > Actinomycetota > Acidimicrobiia > Acidimicrobiales > Palsa-688 > DATARN01. Next base: position 16,606 of record DATARN010000220.1, on the reverse strand, counting down.
TCGGCGGCACCGCGAGGGGCAACGGGCAGGCGGCGAGCGATGCGTGGGGGCGGACGGTCGACTTCCTCCGCCGGGCGCTCGGCGGTCAGTCCACGCCGTAGGGATTGTCGATCACGAACAGCCAGCGGCCGTCGGCCTGCCGGCGTACGACGTCGGTGAACTTGCCGGCCAGCCGGAGCGGGTTGTCGTCCGGACCCGTGCCCTGCATCGTCCACCGCCCGCACACGAGCGCCACGTCGCCCGCCGCCACCACCCGCTCGGGTATACCGATAAGGGCAGGTTTCATCGACAGGAGGAACTCGAGCGCTCGCCGGATTTGTTCCGAACCTTGCGCCACATGGGAGAGCTGCACAAAACTGGCTGACGGCTCGAAGAGGCCGACCGCCGATTCTAGGTCGCCGGCGCTTATTGCCTGGCTCATGAGGGTCGAGGTTTCCTCGGGGGTGTCGGCTCGCATTGACGCGAAAATCTATCGCGACCGTTGGCGACGGGCCGTGGTGATAGCGTGAATGCCGACCGACTTCGGAGCGACCATGGAGAGAGAAACGTCACGGCGCGGCCTCGCGACAGGAGCGGCTCTGTTCTCGTTGGTCGCGTTCATTGGCGTCGGGTGTACCAGCTCCGCCAGCTCCGCGCTGTCGTCGGATCTGGTGCGGCGGGCCAACGCGGTATGCGCCGGCTGGACCGCGGCGCTCAACCAGCTCGGCCCCAGCCCGCCGCTGGCAGATACCAACCGGTTGGCCACGTTCACCCGCCAGCAGCTCGAGATCGACCGGTCATACACCGCGCAGTTCGAGGCCCTGACCGCCTCGCCGACGGAGAAGTCTGCGCTGGCCCCGGTCAACAGCGGATTCGAAGCCATCAACAACGAAGAGAACCAGGTACTGACCGCCGCCGCCGCCGGTGACCGGGTCGACGTTCAGACGCACCACCAGGCGGCGGTGAACGATACGACCACGCTCAACGTCAAGTTGAGCGCTTTCAAGCTGAATGTATGTGTGGCGCCGTGACGCGGAGGTGACATGAGCATTTCGGTACCCGAAACCAAACCTCGGGACGCGGCCGCCGAAGGTCCTCCAGGTCCCGGCGACCATCCGCGACCGGCCGGGCGTAGTGCGGCAGTTCGCTGGCTGGTGGTCGTCGTGGTGGCGGCGCTGCTCGGCGGGGTCGTGGTGGCGGTCCTCCTGCGGTCGTCCCCGTCGCCCGCGCCCAACGCCACCGCGCCCCCGGTCTACCCCGAGGTCCGCCACGCCGCCACCCGGATCGCCGGGATCACCGAGTTCCAGATCCCCACCCCTGGCGCCCACCCCTCAGCGATCACCCGGGCAGCAGACGCGACGGCGTGGTTCGCCGAGCGCGACACGAGCAAGATCGGCCATCTGCTGAAGGACGGCCAGGTCGTGGAGTACGTCATCCCCACCAAGAACAGCAGCCCCCGGGGAATCACCATCGGGCCCGACGGAGACATCTGGTTCGCCGAGTACCTGGGCCAGAAGGTGGGCCGGCTGACGCCCGACGGCAGGTTCACCGAGTGGACGACGCCGACCGCGCGGTCGGGCCCGCACGACATCAGAGTCGGCCCCGACGGCGCCTTGTGGTTCAGCGAGTTCGACGCCAACCGCATCGCCCGCATCACCACCGCCGGCGTCATCACCGAGTTCCGGCGCCTGCGGTCGGGATCGCATCCTGACACCCTGACGGTCGGCCCCTCCGGGAACGACGTCTGGTTCACCGAGTTCAACGGCAACCGCATCGGCCGCATCACCACCTCCGGAGCCATCACCGAATACACCGTCCCGACGTTGGACAGCGACCCGCACGGGATCACCACCGGCGCAGACGGCAACCTCTGGTTCACCGAGCAGTCCGGCCGCAACGTCGGGCGGCTGACGCCGGCGGGCACGTTCACCGAGTTCCTGCCGCCGACCGGGCTGGCGAGCCCTCACCAGATCACTCGCGGCGCCGACGGCAACCTCTGGTACACGTCGGACAACCAGGTGGGACGGGTGACCCCCACCGGGATCTTCACCGAGTTTGCCCTTCCCTACGCCAACGCCTACCCGACCGGCATCATCGACGGCGGGGACGGCACCATGTGGTTCAACGAGTACTTCGGCGACCGGGTCGCCAAGATCGACCTGACGGCCGAGCCCACCTCCGGCCGAATCGACCCCTCGTCACTGCTGCTCCGCGTCGACCAGACCGGCTTCCAGCTCACCAAGGGCAGCGCGCCGGCGGCGCTGACCCTCGGCCCCGACGGCGCCGTCTGGTACACCGAGCAGGACGCCAACGCCATCGGCCGCCTCGATCCGGCGAGCGGCAAGGTGACGGATTATCCGGCGCTGACCAAGGCCTCGCAGCCCTGCGTCCTAGCCTTCGACAAGGGCGGCAACGGGTGGTTCACCGAGGCCGACGCCCGCAAGATCGGCAAGGTCGTCCTCGGCCAAGGCGTGGTCGCCGAGTACCCGCTGCCTGCGGCCATGGGCGATCCCCACGACATCACCCTCGGGCCTGACGGGGCGATGTGGTTCACGGACAAGGGCGGCGGCTCCATCGGGCGCATCGACGCCGACGGAGTGATCAAGCGCTTCCCCATTCCGACGCCGAACTCCAGCCCGGACACCATCCGGCTCGGACCCGACGGCAACCTGTGGTTCGTGGAGTTGGCCAGCGCCAAGATCGCCAAGATCACCACCGCCGGCGTGGTGACCGAGTACCCCATCCCGAGAGCCCCGACCAGCAGCCCGCACGGCCTCACCGTCGGCCCCGACGGGGCCATGTGGTTCACCGAGGAGCAGCCCCGGACCAAGGGGTACGAGGGACCAAACGACATCGGCCGCATCACCATGAACGGGGTGATGACCGAGACCCCGGCGATCAACCATTTCGGCGTGGCCCACCAGATCGTGGCCGGGGCCGACGGGAACTTCTGGTTCACCGAGGACGACGACCACGTCGGGCGGATGACGCCGGCCGGGGTGGTCACCGACTTCCCCGTCGGGCCGCCCAACAGCCATCCCGCCGGGATCATGGCCGCCCCGGGGGGCCGAATCTTTTTCATCAAGTTCGGCGTCGACCAAATCGGCGAGATCCACCTCCCCTCTGGAGGTGGATGAGCCGACGAGGCGCCGGCGACCGGCGCCGGGCTCACCCTCCGGTGGCGGGGCCCCGAGGGTCGAGGCCCGCGACGACCGCCCGGGTGAGCGAGCGTTGCGCCTCGATCGAAAAGAGCATGCGGTTCCAGTGAAAGACGATCCAGAACGGCAGCGACCGCCGCAGGTTGGCCGCGGACTCCCCCTGATGCAGCGCGGCGGCGGTGGTTTCCGCCAGGGCGAGGACGCGCTGGTGGTACTCGGCCAGGATGGCCTGCTCGCGCCGCGAGGCGCCGGGCCACGGTCCAGGGAAGGACCGCACGGCCCGCACCCACGCGGCGGCGCCCGGGCCCGGCGGAGCGGGACCGCCGGCGTCGTCGAGCACCCGACCGGTCCACTTCAGCCGGCACCACACGTCCCATCGCTCCCACGGGTCAGCGACCAGCCGGGCCAGGAGGCCGTCGAGCAGCAGGAACGAGAACTCCGCCGGGCTCAACGACGCGGACGCCTGCTGGCGAGCGTGGTGGTAGGCGAGGACCGCCAGCGAGTCGGCGGTGAAGAACTGGTGGGCGAGCCGCATCCCGACCGGCCCACCGAAGAGGTGGGTCTCTGGGAGGTAGACGCCGAACCGCCATCCGGTGACCGCCCCGGTGACGACGAGGTCGTCGAGCAGCGGGGCCAGGAGGTTCTCGAGCCGGCGGGCGTCGCCCTCCAGCCGAAGCCGGACGCCAGGCGGCTTGTGGAGGTGCCACGCGTTGGTCGCCGTGCCCTCTCGGCACCACGCCGACAAGCGGTCAGGCAGCGGACTGGCCACCAACCGCTGGTATTGCGAGGCGGAGCCGTCGAAGGCCAAGTCGGCCTGCACCCAGCGGGACTCCTCGGCCGCCGGGTCGAGCACGGCCAGTCCCGCCTCGATGAGCCGGTCCCGCCACGCGGCCAGCTGCTCAGCCGCCAGGCCCGAGTCTTCGGCAGCCGCGCCCGCCTCGTCCTCGTCACGCAGCAGGGCGGCGAGGACGAGGCGCGGATCGAACGCCGAATCGTCGCGCGCCGGCACATGGCGAAGAGTACCGGCTGGCGCCGAAAGCCGAACCGGCGGCCGGGCGCAGCGGCGCGCAAAGGGAAGACAAGTCCCTCGCCGGCCGCTTCGCGCCTCCGTTTGGACTTCTCCCGGTTACCTAAAGGGGTTTCGTGGCGGGTCTCGTCCTCGACGTGATGCAGCGGGGCGCCGCCGCCGTCGAGACTGCTCGGGCGGCGTTGGCCTCCTGCCCGAAGGGCTTCGTCGCCCCCGGTGACGACCTCGGGACCGCAGCGCGGACGCTGTTCGACACCGGCGCCGACGTGCTCGCGGTGATGGACGGCGAGCTGCCGGTTGGGGTGCTCGGCGCCGAGGACTGCCTCAGCCCGGCCGACCGGATCCTGCTCCAGTTGTTCAAACCCAAGAGTCCCGACGACCCCTACCCGCTGTACCACGAGTTGCGGGCGCTGGCTCCGCTGCATCGAAGCGCCCTCGGCGTGTCCTTCGCGACGCGCTTCGACGACTGCGCCCACATCCTGCGCGACCCGACGTTCGTCAAATTCCCCGTCCTTGGAATCCGCTCGACGTCGATGCTCAGCGCCAACCCGCCCGAGCACACGCGGCTGCGAGGGCTCGTCAGCAAGGCGTTCACCGCCCGCACGGTCGAGGCGTTGCGGCCCGGCATCGAGCGACGGGTGAAATCGCTGCTCGACGCCGTGGACAGCCAAACCGCGGTGGACTTCATGACGTCTGTCGGCTTCCCTCTGCCCATCTCAGTCATCGGCGAGTTGCTGGGCGTCCCGCCCGAGGACCGGGCCCAGTTTCACGGCCTCGTCCGGGACTCGACTGCCAACCTCGAGTTCGGGGCCACCCCAGACGACCGGGCGCGGGCCGACCGGGCCCGGGCGATCATCGACGCCTACTTCGTCGAGCTTTTCGCCGAGCGGCGCGCCCGGCCCGTGGACGACCTCATCTCCGCGCTCATTGGCGCTCGGGACGCGGGCGATCGCCTGAGCGAGGACGAGCTGCTGTCGACCGTCGTGCTCATCTTCGCGGCCGGCTTCGAGACCACCACTAACCTTCTCGGCAACGGCGTCGCGGCCCTCCTCGCGCACCCGCATCTCTGGCCCCGGCTGCGCCAGCATCCCGATCTGGTGACCGCTTTCGTCGAGGAGACGCTGCGCTACGACGCGTCGATACAGGTCCAGGGCAGGCAGGCGACCGTGGACGTCGAGCTGAGTGGAACGGCGGTGGCCGCCGGGGAGGCGGTGACGACATTTTTGGGCGCTGCCAACCGGGACCCGGCGCGCTTCGACCAACCCGACCGCTTCGACGTCGACCGGCCCAACAACCAGCACCTCAGCTTCGGCCGTGGGATCCACTTCTGCATCGGGGCGTCGCTCGCCCGGCTCGAAGCCCATCTCGCCTTCAGGGCCCTGCTCGAGCGCTTCGGGCGCATCGAGGCGGCTGGCCCGCCGCAGCGCAGACCCGGCCTGACCTTCAGGGGCTTCACCTCGTTGCCCGTCGTGATGAGCGCGGCCTGACGCTCACCTTCGCTCGGCTGGCGGGCAGCTCATCGCTCCCCGGCCCGCGCCGGCGGCGGCGGGTTAGCCGCCGGGTGCGCGGTCAAGGGGTGTGTGATCGCGGGCGAGCGCTTCAAGCACGCCGACCACCTCCTCCGGCCCGGGCATGGCTTCGAACTCCTGCTGCACGGCTCGGGCGGCGAGCTCGTAGGCAGGATCCCCCAAGACATCGCGTACCGCCTCGCTCACGGCCTCGGCGGTGAACTCCTCGGCCTTCAGCCAGCGCCCGACGCCGATGGCGGCGCAGCGCTCCGCGTTCTTGAGCTGGTCGTGCCCTTGGGGAACGAGCAGCAGGGGCACACCGGAACGAAGGGCAGCCAGCACGGTTGCCGATCCTCCGTGGCTCACCACGAGCCGGCAGCGAGGGACCACCTGCGACGTCGGGATGTACCTGGCGACGTGGACATGGGCCGGCTGGGGGCCGAGGGCGGCGGGATCCTGGTCGTAGCCGACGGTGACCACCACGTTGACAGGAGCATCCCGGAGGCCGGCGAGGATGGTCAGGAACAGGTGGGTGAACCGGTTGCAGAACGTTCCCAGGCTGACGTACACCGTCGGCCGGTCGGGGAGCGACTCAACCCAGCCGGGAAGCGCCTCTCCCCCGACGCCGTCCGCCGGCACCGGCCGAAGCGGGGATGCGGTGGCGATGGTGGCGATCTCCGGAGTCTGGAGGGATGGCGGGCAGACGTCGAGGTAGAGATACCGGAACATGCCACCCCGGGGTTCGGGCGCCAGGGAGTATTCCTCCCAAAGGGGCGCCACTGCGTTGGCCGCCAGGTCCAGCTCGCGGAGCCCCAGCAGCGGCCCCCACCCGTGGTTGACCGAAGGAATTCCTGTCGCCGCGGCGGCGATCGGGCCGCCCAGCACCGCCGGGCCGTGGACGAGCAGGTCGGCGCCAAAGCTCGTGATGGCCGGGACGAGCCCCCGCACCATTGCCGGAGCCATCACTCGGCCCCCGATGGTGACAAGCGCGAACTCGAGGAGCCCGTCGGCTGGGACGTCCCTCCATTCCGGAAAGCGGAGGTTGAGCTCCCTGGCGACCGCCTCCCGGTCGAGGCCGACAGGGAGCGTCGCGAACCCCGCCGTTTCGGCCCGGATACGGAAGGAGTCAGGGAGCGCGAAGACAACCTCGTGGTCCCTCTCGACCAGGCTCCGGGCCAGGGGCAGAAGCGAGTGGAGGTGGCCGTACTCCGCGCCGCAGGTGAAGAGAACTCGCACGTCGGAGAGAATCCTAGGTCAGGCCGGAGTACTCCTCGGCGGTGATATCCTCCAGACCCCGCCGGCGGGTTTCGATCCCGAAGGCCACGATTAACCCGATCGCCACCACCAACGGGACCGCGCCGAGCAAGGACGTGGCCGAGATCGAGGGGGCGGCCACCGCCGCCGTCACCGCCGCCAGGATGGCGACACCGCCTAACTTCGTTCCGGCGGCAACGAGGCCGCTGCCGCGGGCCCGCACCTGGGTCGGGTAGATCTCCGACGCGTAGGCGGCGGTGACCGCGGTGAGGGAGCTGATTCCCCAGATGGGCACGATCAAGAGAAGGTGGAGGAGGGCGCCGTTGTGCGTCACGCTCGATCCGGCGACCACGAAGCCGAAAAGGGCGGCGGCGGTCAGGCTGGCCATGATGATGATCGTGCCCCGGCTGCTCCAGAACCCGTAGAGAAGGGCGATGGGGAAGTTCAGGGGGAAGCCGATGAGCGCGGAGTCGCGCAGGATCTTGCTGGCGTTGACCTCGTTGTACCCGAGCTTCTGCAGGTTGGAGGGGATCCACTGTTGGAAGCCGTACTGCACGACGCCAATGCTGATGGCCAGCATCACGAGGAGGGCGGTCAGGCCCGTGAACGGGCGGCGGAAGAGCCGGGCGAAGTTGCCGTGGACGCCGCCTTCTACTTCGACGTCGGCCTCGTCGGCGGCCTGAATGACGGCCCCGTAGCGCTGCATGATCGCCCGGGCCTCCTCCTCGCGGCCGTGCTGCAGCAAAAACCGAGGGGACTCGGGAATCCACCGGTCGAGGAGCACCAGGACGACGCTGATCGGGATGCCCACCAGCCAGAGGAGCCGCCAGCCGTAGCGGTTGGGTGCCGCCAGGGTGGAGGCGAGCCAGCTCATGATGATGTACGCACCCGCCACGTCCCCCCCGATCAGCACGATGATCCAGCCGCGGTGGCGGGCCGGGATGTTCTCCGACACCAGGGAGAAGATGATCGGGAGCATGCCGCCCACCCCGATGCCCATCAGAAAGCACATGACCAGGTTGAGCTGGTAGCTCGGCATCGCGCCGCACGCAGAGGTGGCGATGAACATGACCGCGGCCACCATGATCGACGCCCGCCGGCCGATCCGGTCGCCGAGCCAACCCCACGCGAACGACCCGAGGGCCGTCCCGGTGATACCGGAGAGGGGATAGAGGGCGATGGGCAGGCCGAGGGCGTGAGGGTGGATCGGCGATTTCAGACCGTACTCGGCGGCCGCTCCCGGCGCCACGAAGGCCAGCGTGGTGGGCTTCATCACGTCGATGGTTATTGCCAGCGCCATGACGATGATGAGCCCGACGTGTGCGGCCGTGATCGGCGCGTCGTCCAGGGCTCGCACCCGCAGCGACGACACGCCACCGCGCACCCGCGGAAGTCGGGGGAACAAGCCGTAGGCCGTCAGCACTGTACCCCCGACGATCAGGGCCATCCCAAAGAGCATGCTCCCGGTCAGGTGCTTGCCCGCCAAGTGATAGTGGCGGTGGCGGGCGGCGAAGTACATCGGCAGCTGCAGGAGCGTCCCGACGATCACCGCCCCCACGCCGCCCCAGAATGCCAGCGGGTGCTCGTAGGTGATGCCGAGCGCGCTGCGTCCGCGCCGCCAGCTCACCGACGGGGACGCGGCCGTGTCGCAAGCCGGCGGGCGGTCGGGCATATTCGAACTAACTGTCGCGCAGCATTCACCGCCGGGCAAGGACGGGTGGACACATTTCGTGTGTGCTCTTGATGACACCTTTCCCGTCGCGGTGCCCCGTAACTCGGTGCGGCTAGGCTCTGGGGCCGGTGCAGCGTGATGAACGTCGCGATCAACCCCTGAAGCCCTTTTCGATCTCTCGCCTCCGCGCCCAGCAAACGCTCGCCGAGCGAATTGCTCTGCTCGATCGAGCCCCGCTGTTCTCGGTACTTCCCAAAGACGATCTGGAAACGCTCGCCGCCCAGTTCCACGGCGTCCGCTACCGAAAGGGCGAAATCGTCTTCCGGGAGGGCGAGCCGGCGGCTCGCCTGTTCCTCATCGACGAGGGACAAGTGAAGCTCACGATCACCTCGTCGGGCGGCAACGAGTTGCTTATCGCTCTCCTCGGGCGGGGCGAGATCTTCGGCGAGCTGTCGATCATCGAGCGCGGGCCGCGCGCCATGGATGCGACTGCGATGGCCGCCACCCGGGTGTTCGCCCTCGGCGCCGACAATTTCTGGACGACCCTGGAGGAGCACCCTCCGCTGGCCCGGCGGCTCCTCGAGCTGATGGCCCGCCGCCTGCGCCGCGCCGACCAGACGACGCAGGACCTGGTGTTCTTCGACTCGCCGACGCGCCTGGCGCGCAAGCTGCTGCAGCTGGCCGAGGAGCACGGCGAGATGACCGGGCCGGACCGCAAGGTGCGCTTGGCGGTCAAGGTGACCCAGGTCGAGCTGGCGCAGATGATCGGGGTGACCCGTGGGTGCGCCAACCGCCTGATCGCCAGCTTCGCCGGCCGGGGGTGGATCGACTGGAACGGCGGTTACCCGGTGTTGCTGTGCCCCGAGGCCCTGATGCGCCGAGCCCGGTGACCACGCCTTCCCTGGCCCCCTGACCCGGCCGATGCCCGGCGCGAGCGACGCGAACCAAGGGGAGATCGTCCTCGACATCGGCGGCATGACCTGCGCGTCGTGCGTGCGGCGCATCGAGCGCATCCTCGGCCGGTTGGACGGCGTGACCGGCGCCGAGGTGAGCCTCGCGGCCCGCAGCGCCCGTGTCGTCATGGCGCTCCCCGACCCGGTCGCCCTGCCCGACCCGGCACCCCTCGTCGCCGCCATCGAAAACGCCGGCTACCAAGCCCGGGTGCGACCGGTCCGGCGGGCGGCGGCGACCGAGTGGCAGGACTACCTGCGCCGGGCCCTCGTCGCCGCCTTCTGTACCTTCTACGTGCTCGTCATCTCCCTCGCCCTGCGCCCGACGCACACGACGCTGGCGCTGGCGTGGCTGTTCGCCACCCCGGTGCAGTTCTACTGCGCCGCCCCGTTCCTCCTCGGGGCCCGCAACGCCGCCCGCCACCGGACGTTCACCATGGACACGCTCGTCTCCCTGGGGTCGCTCGCTGCCTACGGGTACAGCGCCTGGGTCCTGGCGACGGGTGGTTCGGTCGCCTACTTCGACACCGCCGCCACCATCGTCACCCTCATCCTCGTCGGGAAGATGCTCGAGGCCGGGGCGCGGGCCCGGGCCGGCGATGCCGTCGGGCGGCTGCTGGACCGGGAAGCCAAGGAGGCGACCGTGGTGGAGGGCCGGTCCGAGCGCCGGACCCCGATCGACGAGCTTCGGGTCGGCGACCTGGTGCGGGTGCGGCCGGGCGAGACCGTCCCCGCCGACGGCACGGTCACCAAGGGGACGTCGGCCATCGACCTGTCGATCCTGACCGGGGAGTCGGAGCCCGTCGACGTCGGGCCCGGCGACGAAGTGGTCGGGGCGGCGCTCAACGGCCCCGGCCCGCTCGAGGTCCGGGTCACCCGGACCGGGCCCGACACCCGCCTCGCCCGCATCGTGCGGCTCCTCGAGCGCACTCAGGCGTCGAAGCCGCCGGTGCAGCGGCTGGCGGACCGGATCGCGGCGGTGTTCGTTCCCTGCGTCGTCGTCCTGGCCGGCCTCACCTACGCCGCTCGGCTGCTGGTCGGACTGGCCGGGACCGGCGACGCCCTCCTCCACGCCGCCGCGGTCCTGCTCGTGGCCTGCCCGTGCTCGCTCGGGCTGGCCACCCCGACGGCGATCATGGCCGGGGTCAGCCGGGCCGGCGACCTCGGGATCCTGTTCAAGGGGGGCGAGGCGGTCGAGGCGGCGCGGCGCATCGACACGGTGCTGCTCGACAAGACGGGAACGGTGACCGAAGGAAGGATGGCGCTCACGTCGGTTGTGGTGCTCGGCGACCTCGATCGTGCCGGGGTGCTGGCGCTCGCCGCGGGGGCCGAGTTGGGCTCCGAGCACCCGGTGGGGCGCGCCGTCGTGGCGGCCGGCCGCGCCGAGGGCCTCGACATCCCCGAGGCGGATGACGTCGTGGCCCAGCCGGGGAGGGGCGTCGCGGCCACGGTGGCGGGGCGGCGCATCCGGGTGGGGCGGCCTGACGGCCTGGGGCCGGGGCCTGACGGCCTGGGGCACGGGCCGGGCGGCGGGGCGGCGGCGGCCGCCGCGGCCGACGAGCTGGCCCGGGGAGGCCAGACCGTCCTGGCGGTGTGGCAAGACGACGTGGCGATCGCCCTCCTCGGCTGCTCCGACCGGGTGAAGGCCGGCTCTGCCGAAGCGGTCGACCAGTTGCGGCGATCGCTCTACGACGTCGCCATTGTGAGCGGCGACCGCGCCGGCGCGGTGTCGGCCGTCGCCCGCCAGGTCGGGGTGGATCGAGTCATGGCCGAGGCCTTTCCCGAGGATAAGGTGGCCGAGATCCGGCGGCTCCAGGCTGAGGGCCGCCGGGTGGCGTTCGTCGGCGACGGCCTGAACGACGCCCCGGCCCTGGCCCAGGCCGACCTGGGCATCGCCATGGGCACCGGAACCGACGTGGCCATGGAGGCGGCCGGGGTGATGGTCATGAACGGCGACCTCCGCCTGGCCGTCGACGCCCTCTTCCTGGCCCGGCGGACCTACACCACCATCGTCCAGAACCTGGCCTGGGCGTTCGCCTACAACGTCGTCATGATCCCCCTGGCGGTGCGGGGCGTGCTGGCGCCCATGGTCGCCGCCGGCGCCATGGCGGCGTCGAGCGTGACCGTGGTCTCCAACGCCCTCCGGCTGCGGCGGTACGGGGGGGTGCGGTGGTCCGAGCCGGCCTCGGCGCCGGCGCCGGCGGAGGCGCCGGTCCTGGCCGGTGTGGCACCCGCCCCCGATGGGGGGTCGGCCCCCGGGGTGGCGCCGGCGCCGGCGCCGGCGGCGGTCCTGGCCGGGGTGGCCGGGGTGGGCCCCGATCCCGAGCTAGGGCCCTGGTGGTGGCGGCTGATGCTGCGGCTCGAGGCGCTGTTCCTCAGGGCGTGGGACTTCTGAGCGCTCCGGCCTCCCGGCCCGCGGTGGTCTGTGCCGCCGCGCAGGGTGTCTTACGCTCGCTTCGGCATGCCCGCCCCGTCCGCCGCCCCGCCCGACTTCATGGCCGAGATCGGGTCCCGCACCGACGCCCGGCTGGCGGCGCTCCTCGACGCTGACCGCCGGCGCTGGGCCGCCGTCGACCCCGACCTGGTGGCGCCCCTCGAGTCGCTCCACCGCCTGCTGCGGTCGGGTGGCAAACGCCTGCGCCCCGTTTTCTGCCACTGGGCCTTCGTCGGTCTGGGCGGGGACCCCGACGACCCCCAGGTGGTCGACGGCGGCGCCGCCTTGGAGATGCTGCACACCTTCGCGGTGATCCACGACGACGTGATGGACGCCTCGGCGAGGCGCCACGGCGAGGAGACAATCCACACCGAGTTCGCCGCCCTCCACCGCGGGCGGGGCTGGCGGGGGGAGGACCGGCGCTTCGGCGAGGGCGTGGCCATCCTCACCGGCGACCTGGCCTTCGTCAACAGCGACATGCTGCTGCGGGGCGCGCCCCGGGCGGCGTGGGACATCTTCGACGAGCTGCGCCTCGAGGTGAACGTGGGCCAGTACCTCGACGTGCTGGGCGCGGCGCGGGGAGACGCCAGCCCCGGGCTGGCCGCCCGCATCTGCCGCTACAAGTCGGCCAAGTACACCGTCGAGCGGCCCCTGCACCTGGGGGTGGCGCTGGCCGCCCCGGAACTGGCGGCGGGCCGAGCTGGCCGGCGGGGCGGGCGGGGGCGCGGCGGGCGGGGGCGGGGTGCTGGACGCCTTCAGCGCCTACGGTCTGCCCCTCGGCGAGGCGTTCCAGCTCCGGGACGACATCCTCGGCACCTTCGGCGACCCCGAGGTGACCGGCAAGGCGGTGGGTGAGGACCTGCGGGAGGGAAAGCCGACGCTCCTCTACGCCCTCGTCCGCCAGCGAGCCAACGGGGAGGCGGCCGACCTCTTGAGCCGGCGCTTCGGCGCCGCCGACCTGACCGGCTCCGAGGTGGCGGCATTGCAGCAGGTCTTCACCAGCACCGGGGCCCGGGCCGACTGCGAGGTCGCCATCGACCGCCTGGTCGACCAGTCGCTGGCTGCGGCGGAGCGCCTGCCCGTGACCGACGTGGCCCGCCAGGCCCTCGTGGACCTGGCCCGTTTCGTCGCCGGGCGGAACTACTGAGGCCGCCCGCGCCGGGGCGGTGACCGGCGCCACATCGCGGGCGGCGACCCGATGTAGCGTGGCGCCCGATGTTGCTAGAGACGATCGAGAGCCCTGCCGACCTGCGACAGCTCGACGGCGCTCAATCTGGTGCAGCTGGCGGCGGAGATCCGGGAGTTCATCGTCCAGGCCGTGTCCGTGACCGGAGGGCACCTGGGGTCCAACCTGGGCGCCGTCGAGCTCACCCTGGCGGTGCCCCCGGGCGTTCAACTCCCCGCGGGACGTGATCCTTTGGGACACCGGGCACCAGGCCTACGCCCACAAGATCATGACCGGCCGGCGGGCGGCGTTCGCCACCCTGCGCCAGGCGGGAGCGCTTTCCGGCTACCCGTCGCGCGCGGAGTCGACCCACGACTGGGTCGAGAACAGCCACGCCTCCACCATCCTCTCCTACGCCCACGGACTGGCCGCCGCCATCGAGCGCTCGAGCACCCCCGACCGCAAGGTGGTGGCGGTGATCGGCGACGGGTCCCTGACCGGCGGCATGGCCTACGAGGGCCTCAACAACCTGGGCCACTCCGGCAGCCGGGTGGTGGTCGTGCTCAACGACAACGGCCGCTCGTACGCCCCCACGGTCTCCCGACTGTCCGAGAGCCTCACCCGTATCCGCCTCCACCCCGGCCTCAAGTCCATCCGCTCGCGGCTGGAGGAGGCCCTGCGGGTGCTGCCCGCCGTGGGGCCCCTCGCCTACGGCAGCCTCCAGGGCATGTACTCCGCCGTCCGGGAGGTCGTGGAGCCGCCGGCGTTCTTCGAGAGCCTCGGGGTCCGCTACGTCGGGCCGGTCGACGGCCACGACATCGCCGGCCTCGAGGAGCGCTTCGGTCACGAGAACGACCCGGCTTCAGGATTGGGGAACAACGTCGGCGCCGGCTGGCCGACGGCGTTGAGGAAGGCGACCGGGACGGCGTCGACGAGATGCTGGCGCGTCTAGCGGAGGGTCTCGATGTGGCGGAGCAACTCTTGGCGGTCACCGGCGGGTAGCTGGCCGAGAAGGGCGTCGCAGGCGTCGATCAGGCCGCGGACGGTGGCGATCTCCTCGTCGGAGGGCAGGGCCTCGCGCCGGGCCCATTCGGCGAGGCTGGCGTTGGCGTCAGCCAGTTCTTCCTTGGCGACGAGCAGCTGGTTGAGGTAGGCGCGCAGTTCCAGCAGATGCGACAGGTCGGTGCGGAAGTGGGCGGAGCCGAAGCAGCGATGCCGGAACGGGCACGCCCGGCCGTGGGCTTTCACGTTCGACGGCTCGCCGCAGGATCCCATCGGGACACCGATCGAGCCGAGCTCGACGCGTTGCGCCTGGCTGGCCGTGCCGGGCCCAGTCATGACCGCTCCCTGGACAGTGACGGTGAACCGGGTCACCCGGTCGACGGCTTCGCGTTTTTGTTGGGTGCGGATGCGGTGTACGCCTGGGTGGTGTTGATATTGGTGTGCCCCAACAACTCAGCGTCGGACTTGGCGCCGCTGGCCGAGTGCCGGTCCCGGTAACGAGACGTCGACATCGGGTTCACCGCGTACAGCTGGTAGCCGGCCGCCACCAACGCGGTGACGAACAGCCCCCGGTCGGTCTCGATGCCGATCACCACCTCGGCCGGCTCCTCGACATGGCCGCCCACCAGGTCGTGGAAGCGGGCGATGCCGTCCACCCCCTCGGGGAGTCGGGCCTTGGCCAACCGCCGTCCCTCGCCGTCGGACACATGCACATCGTGATGGTCCTCGGCCCAATCCACCCCTACAAAAATCACTCGCCGCCACCTTTTCCTGGTCGGATCTGCACCTGCGGAGAGCCTCGAGGGAGCCAGCAGCCCGCTAATGACGCTCCTATGTGCTGTCAAGTCGGTTGAGGGTCCGGAACAGGTGGCGGGCCAGGTAGCGCTTGACGCAGCGGCGGATCTCCTTGTCGGTTCGTCCCTCGGCTCGGCGCCGCTCGACGTAGGCCAGCGTCGGTGGATGCGATCGCATCCGGGTGACGGCCACCATGTGTAACGCCCGGTTGAGTTGGCGGTCGCCGAGACGGTTCAGACGGTAGCGGTCGGTGCGTCCTGATGACACCGGGATCGGGGCGGTGCCCGACAGCATGGCGAAGGCCGCTTCGCTGCGGATACGCCCGGCGTGTGACCACGACAGCAGGACCTGGGCCAGGCTGAGCGCACCGAGGCCGGGTTCGGCGGCGACGACGCCGGGGGCGAGGACCTCGACGATCTCGGCCATCTCCTTCTCGAGCTGGGCGACGACTTTCGACAGCTCGACGATGCGCGTCCCGAGCCGGCTCAGGCACTCGTGCTGCACGCGTGTCAACCGATCGGCCCCGGCCGGGCATGACAGCTCGGCGCACACCCGGGCCCGGCGGTCGCGGGAGAGATGTCGGAGTTGTTCGCGCAGCGCCGCCGGCGCCGTGACATTCAGCGACGTCAGCACCGTGCGCGTCGAGCGCAGCGAGTCCACGGCGTTATCCCGCTCAACCATCAACAACCGCAAGGCTTCTCGGTCGCCGTCGGACCGCATCTCGGCTGGCTGCGGGCGGGCCAGGAACTCTTTAGCGGCTCGTAGCGAGTCGATCGGATCGCTCTTGCCGGCCCGGCGTCTCCCCAGATGCGGCGTGCCGTCGATCTCGATTACCCGCTGATCGTTGGCGGTGAGGAACCGGCACAGGCCAAGTCCGTAGTGGCGGGTGCCCTCGACCGCCCAGGCCACCCGGCCACCCGATGCGGCGCCGTCGACCCAGGCCAGCAGGTCCTGATAGCCGGCCGGGGTGGTCGGCACCTGCAGTTCGGCGACAGGCCGGCCGCGAGATGCTCAGCCCCATCGACTACGAAACCCGTGCAACCCCAGCCGCCACCGCGGCATGATCACCAAACCGCGCGTCAGTCGTAACGAGGCGTGTAGGCGAGTTGTTATCGGAGAAGTTCAACCTTCCAACAGTTGCTACTTGCGCACTTCCCGCGGCTCGGTGCGTCTCAAGGGCCCCACGGAGCCGGCGCTGCGCGCCCGCCGACTCTTAGACAAACACCGCAGAGGAGATCAACCGCGTCGCCGGCGAAGCCACCGGTGACCCTGCGCCGGTCCTGTTCACGGCCCACCCGGCTGGCCAGCCGACTCCACCTCGGGTTCACGGCTCATGGTCAACGTGATGGGCGCCAAACCCTGCGTTGAGGTGTACGGTCCCGACGAACGCCTACCCGGCGAGGACATTCTGGGCAACAACTTCTGGCACACACGCCCCAGTCCGGCCCAGCCGCCGCAGCGCCGGGCCGCTCGGCGGCGGCGGAGCGAGCCGGTCGCCGCACGCTAAGGCCAACGAGACCGATGGGATTGGCACGGTTTGACGGACATCCACCAAGTGGGCCAAGGCCCCAGAAAGGATGTCCAGAATGGAGACTGTGGCGAAGAAGAAGCCCCGTCCCCGCCGGTCGTTCACGCCGGAGTTCAAGGCCGAGATCGTGCAGC
>DATARN010000208.1:0-11307 GCA_036264135.1 Acidimicrobiales bacterium | reverse complement strand
CATTGATGGTGACTGACTCAGCTGAGGGCGGGGCGCCGAAAGGTTGCGACCACGGGGCCTGCGCTGCTCGTTCGGATCGGTTCCGGAACCATCCCATTTTCCCACCGTCTTTGGAAGACCTTGTAGGGGAGATCGGCACATATGGCCGATTGCTTTACGACAACATCTACCGGCCTCCCGACATTCCGACCGACGACGGTGCTACCTACCAGCCGGCACCATCAAGGCTTCGTTCCGTCCGGGCTGATGACCAGGCAGCCGTTGTGTCCGCCGAAGCCGAAGGAGTTCGAAAGCGTCGGCCCAGGAACCCACGGTCGCGGCCCCCCGGCGACGACGTCGAGGTGGACGTCGGGGTCGAGCTCGGTGAGCCCGGCGGTAGGCGGGATCAGCTCGTGGACGATGGTCAGCACCGACGCGACCGTCTCAATGGCACCGGCGGCGCCGAGGGCGTGGCCGATCACGCCCTTGGTCGAGGTGACCGGCGGTCCGGGCGTGCCGAAGACCTTGTTGATGGCTTCGGCCTCGGCCGCGTCGTTGAGGGGGGTGGACGTTCCGTGGGCGTTGATGTGGGCGATGTCCGCGGGGGACAGGCCGGCGTCCATGATCGCCTGCTCCATGCAGGTGGCCGCGCCCGGGCCGCCAGGGGAGGGGGCGGTGATGTGGTGGGCGTCGGCGTTCGACGCTGACCCCGCCAGCTCGGCGTAGATGTGGGCGCCTCGGGCCACGGCCCGGTTCCATTCCTCCAGCACGAGGACGGCGCAGCCCTCGGCCATCACGAACCCGTCGCGGGCCTGGTCGAAGGGCATGGAACGCCCGGCGCGGGAGAGGGCGGTCATGTTGCCGAACGCGGCCGCCGCCACGCCGGTGCAGCTGGCTTCGGATCCCCCGGCCAGCATGACGTCGGCCCGGCCGGTGGCGATGACCCGGGCGGCGTTGCCGACGCTGTGGGTCCCCGACGCGCAGGCGGTGACCACCGTTTCGCACGGGCCCCGCAGGTCGAAGCGCATCGAGACGTTGGCCGCGCCGGCGTTCGACATGATCATGGGGACCATGAAGGGGCTGACCCCGCGTGGCCCTTTCTCGTTGAACCGGGTGATCTGGATTTCGAGGGTTTCGAGGCCGCCGACGCCCGAGCCGATGAACACCCCGATGCGGTCGGGGTCGACGCCCAGGTCCTCCAGGCCGCCGGTATCGGCGATGGCTTCCTCGGCGGCGGCCACCGCGAACTGGGCGAAGCGGTCGATGCGACGGACCTCCTTGGCCCCGAAATACGGGGTGCCGTCAAACCCCTCGACGCGCCGGGTGCCATCGGCGGGAGTGGCGAGGAGCCCCTCCCAGAAGGCCTCCTTCCCGATCCCGCACGATGCGATGACCCCGATTCCGGTGATCGCGACCCGCCGTCCGGGTACGGAACCGGTGCCGTCGGCTCGGCCAACCAGTGCCAGCATCAGAGTTTCGAGGTGACCAGCTGAAAGGCTTGTTGGACGGTCTCGATGCCTTCCAGCTCGCTCTCGTCCACCGTGACGTCGAAGGACTCCTCGAGCGCCATGACCAGCTCGACCAGGTCGAGGCTGTCGGCGTCGAGATCGTCGCCAAAGCGGGCTGTCGGGGTGACCTTCTCGGGGTCGACCTGCAGCACCTCAACGGCGCACTGCTTGAACTTGTCGAACGCGGCTTGGTCGTCCATCAATACATCCTCCGGTCAGGAATCACGCGAATCTACTTCGTCGGGCCGTCATGGTTGTCACTTGTGGCGCAGGGTTGGGCGTCTGGTGGCTGCAGGGGTCGGCGTGTTGCGGCTGCAGAGGGCGTCGCAGTGCCGTCAGGCACTCGCCGCCGCGTCGTCGTCGAAGGGGTCGCTCGACCACCGCCACACCGCCGACGCCCACGTCATGCCGGCGCCGAAGCCCGACATCAAGATGAGGTCGCCGTCGGCGACCCGGCCCGCCTCGACCGCGTCGACCAGGGCGAGGGGGATCGAGGCGGAGCTGGTGTTGCCCGTCCGGTCGAGCATGACCGCCGCCCGCTCCATGGGGATCTCCAGCCGGCTGCACGCCGCTTCGATGATGCGGGAGTTGGCCTGGTGGGGTACGAACAGGGCGATGTCGTCGGCCGTCACCTTGGCCCGCTCCATGGCGGCCTGGGACGATTCCACCGTGGCCCGCACGGCGCGGCGGAACACTTCCTTGCCGACCATCTGCAGGTAGCCGCCGAGGTCGGCGTAGAGGATGGGCTGGAGGCCGCCGTCCACGCCCACGTCCCACCCGAGCAGCGAGCTGTCCCCGGGCACTTCCTCGACCACCACGGCGCCGGCGCCATCGCCGAACAGCACCGCTGTCTCCCGGTCGGTCCAGTCGGTGATGCGCGACAGCGTCTCCGAGCCGATCACCAGCACCCGATGGGCGCCGCCGAGGATGAAGCTGGAGGCCGTCACCAGCCCGTACACGAAGCCGGCGCAGGCGGCGTTCAGGTCGAAGGCGGCGCAGTGCAGCCCGAGGGCGCTCTGCACGACCGAGGAGGTGGCGGGAACGGCCTGGTCCGGGGTGGTGGTGCACAGGATCAGCAGGTCGATGTCCTCGGCGCCCAAGTGGGCCGCGGCCAGCGCCTTGCGGCCGGCGTCGACGGCCATGGAGGCGGTCGTGCCCACCCCGCCGGGAGGTGACGTCCACGTCAGCGGATCGGCGGGCCGAGGCGCGAAGGGCCCGTAGATGACCCGGCGCTCGCGGATGCCGGTCCGGTCGACGATCCAGCGGTCGCTGGTGTCCAGGTACCGAGAGAGGTCCTCGTTGGTGACGACCGTCTCGGGTAGGGACGTCGCCCACCCGGTGATGGCACTGCCGCGATTGGGGGTCATGAGCTTGGAGGTCATTCCTTTGGGGGCCGTTCGTTTGTCGTTGGCTTCATGGTGGTGGTGCGCTTCGGGGTCATGGTGGTGGGCGGTCCTGGCGCGTTGGCGGTTAGCTGGCCCGGAGCCAGGCGACGGGCTGGCCGGCTTGGACCCGCTCGCCGGGGAGGGCCAACATCCCCATGAGCCAGCCGGCGAAGGGGGAGCGGACGTCGCTGTCGTTGACCCGGCCGAGGACGGTGCCGACCTCGATGGGCTCGCCCTCGGCGGCGGCCGCGGCGGCGGCGTTGGTCGGCTGGAAGATCCCGGCGCTGGGGCTGATCACCATGCGCTCCGAAACGTAGAGGTGCTCACCGTGGTGGCTGGCGGCGTAGCTGTGCAGGGCGCTGTGGCCCGATATGGCCTCGACCAGCCCGTCGAGATCGGTGGGGGTGGCGACCGACACGGCGGTGACGCCGGCCACGCCCCGGAGAATGCGGCGGTTCAGCCCGGTCAGGACCCCGCCGGAACCGAGTTCCACGAACAGGCGCTCGCCGTCAGCGTGGTCGTCGCCGTAGGCGTCGCGGAGGGGGCGCAACCGGCCGCTCGAGGTGCTGGTGAGGCCGGCGGTGGTGTAGCTCTTGGTGCCGCCGCCCACGCCGGCGAGGCGCAGGATGCTCTGCCGCCACCGCACCGGGCTGCACAGCTGCGCCGATGACAGCGCCTGCCAGTCGTCGGCGGTGACGTGGTCCACGGCGTCCACGTTGGCAATGACGGGGACCTCGGGTTCCCGGAAGGTGGCGGCCCGGATCGCCTTGCGCAGCCGGGGCCGGGCGGAGGCCATGAACGGGGTGTGGAACGCCCCGCCCACGGGAACCGGCACGACCCGCTGGGCGCCGAGCACGAAGGCCTCGTCGAGGGCGGTGGCGACGGACTCCTCGTCGCCGGCGATGACCACCTCGTCGGGGGCGTTGTAGTTGGCGACCCAGACGTCGGCGTCGGCCCGGTAGCAGGCCATGTCGGCCTCGTCGTCGTCCAGGCCCACGACCACCCGCATGATGCCCGGCTGGGCGTCGGCCGCGGCCTGCATGGCTTCGCCCCGCTCGGTGACGATTGCCACGCCGTCGTCGAACGACAAGGCGCCGGCGGCGACGAGGGCGGTGTATTCGCCCAGGCTGTGGCCGGCGCAGGCGGTGGGCTCGATGCCGAGGCGCTCGACGGCGTCGAGCACGATCAGGCTGAAGGTCAGGGTGGCCAGCTGGGCGTTGCGGGTCTCGCGCAGTTCGTCGGGTCCGGCGGTCAGCAACAGGTGGGCGAGGTCGCGGTTGGCCACCTGGGAGGCGTCGGCGACGACGTCCCACGAGGGGTGGTCCTTCCAGTCTTCACCCATTCCCGGGCGTTGTGACCCCTGGCCGGGGAACACGAATGCAGGCACGCTGGGCTCTCCTCCCGTTGCCCTCTTTCGCTATCTGACTGACGAAGGTTGCCGGAGGTAACAGATCCGCCTGTTGCCACCGCGTTGCGATCTTGTTGCGTTCAGTTACTGACCGGTATCTGCGCCTCCAACGGCCGGTCGGAACGGAGGCGCTGCTCGTTGCGGGCGATCATGCGATTTCGCCACACCGCGACCGCCGCCACCAGCACCGCCAGTCCCGCGACCAGTCGCACCGTGCGCGTCACCGGCCGATCATAGGGTGGCCCGGCCGGTGGGGGTGGGATTCGGCCCGTAGGGGATGGCGTGGCGGGGCGGGCCGGCCGGGATGGCGGGCGGGGCGGGATGGGCGTGGTGGGGCCGCCGTGTGACATCGTCGGGCGTTCACTCCCCGGCAACAGGCCGGAAACGAAGCCGGCGGACACTGGTTCAGTCGTGAGCGCGATGGAACCCCGAGGGGCGACGGGGCAACGACAGGCAGCCCGGATCGACGTCGCCCCCACTACTGATGAATGGAGATCGCAGTGAGCTACCAGGCCGAGTACATCTGGATCGACGGCACCGAACCGTCTCCCCTCGTGCGGTGCAAGACACGAATCGTGGCCGACGGGAAGCAGCCCGGCATCTGGGGATTCGACGGCTCCAGCACCAACCAGGCGCCGGGCCACAACTCCGACTGCGTGCTCCAGCCGGTGTTCACCTGTCCCGACCCGATCCGGGGCAAGGACAACGTCTTGGTGCTCTGCGACGTCGAGCTGCCCGACGGCTCGCCCCATTCGACCAATACCCGATCGGCGTGCGCCGCGGCGGCGGAGCGCTTCGCCGATCAGGAGCCCATGTTCGGCATCGAGCAGGAGTACACGTTCTTTAGGAACGGTGCGCCCCTCGGCTGGCCGGAGCAGGGCTTCCCGGCCCCCCAGGGTCCTTATTACTGCGGCGTCGGCGGCGGCAAGATGGTCGGCCGGGAGATCATCGAGGCCCACACCCAGGCGTGCATGGACGCCGGGCTGCACATCGAGGGCACCAACGCCGAAGTGATGATGGGGCAGTGGGAGTTTCAGATCGGGGTGGTCGCCCCGCCGGCGGTCGGCGACGAGCTGTGGATGGCCCGCTACCTCCTGTATCGCATTGCCGAGCCCCACCGCGTCGAGGTCAGCCTGGACGCCAAGCCCATCCCGGGTGACTGGAACGGCGCCGGCGCCCACACCAACTTCTCCACCAAGGCCATGCGGGAGGGGTACGACGCCATCGTCTGCGCCGCCGACGCCTTGGGCGAGCAGATCGACCTGCACATCGAGAACTACGGGCCCGGTATCAAGGAGCGGCTGACCGGCGCCCACGAGACGGCCCGCTGGGACAAGTACAGCTGGGGCGCCTCCGACCGGGGTGCGTCGGTTCGGATCCCATGGGGCGTCGAGAAGGCCCAGAAGGGCTGGCTGGAAGACCGCCGGCCCAACGCCAACATGGACCCGTACGTGGTCACCCGCCTGATCGTCGAGACGTGCTGCACGGCGTTGGAAAAAGAGGGCCTCGTCTAACGAGGCGAGGAGCGAAATCCGGGCGGCGGTTGGCCGCGCAGCTGCTGCCCGGGCCTTCGCCGTGTCGTCTAGGTGATTTAAGCGATACGCCGGTGCACTAAGGCCCGACCTCGTCGCCTGTTCACCTCTATGTGTTGACTGTTGATATGTGTCCCGTTACTGTCCCCCGTCGTGCTTATGCGGCCATCAGGCGTCTTCGGCGGAGGGCGGTGGCGGAAGTCTCTGTTGTTCTTGCCGCTGGCGTTGGTGTTGCTCATGCCGGCGAGCGCCCGGGCCGCGAGTAACAGTTCCCGGACGCCGTCGGTCGACGCCGCGGTGCAGGTGACCGCCGACCCGGACCCGGCCAGGGGCTATGTCATGCCCCGGGTGGCCGCCGACCCCAAGGACCCGTCGGTCGTGGCCACCATCGACGGCAACGCCCCCTCAGGTGGTTGCCGAGTCCAGGTATCCCATGACGCCGGCCTGAGCTGGACTCAGGCGAGCAACTTCGCACCGAGCGACTTCCCGAAATGCGTGTGGTCGACTCTCGGATCGTTCGCGGCGATCACCTTCGGGCCTGACGGCAGTTTGAATGTCGCCTTCACCGGTCAACCCGACCTGAACTGGCACAGCAAGATCTTTTTTGCCCGTTCTCCCGACCTGGGCGCCACGTGGAGCACGACTGTGCTGCCCAAGCAGGACCCCGACTACGCCCACGGCTCGGTCGGTTCAACGACTGCGTCTGATGTCGTTGTTGACCCGAACAACGCCAACCGCGTCTATGTCGGCTACTGGGCGAACTTCAACAACTGGATCCACAAGAGCGAGTTGCCCATCCCAGCCGGCAAGGACGACTTCACCGGCTTCCCCGGCCGGGCGATGGTCGCAGTGTCCAACGACGGGGGCAAGACCTTCGCCGACCCGGTCGATGTCCACGGCAACCCCAACGCCTGGCTGACCGAGCCGCACATGGCGGTCGGCAATGACGGCACGCTCTACGCGTTCTACGGCGACGACGTCGAATCGGGCCACGTGGGCGGCGACTGGGCGTATCCCACTCCGCCGGTTGGCCATGTGTGGATGGCGACCTCGACCGACCACGGCAAGACGTACTCCAAGCCCGTCGCCTTGTAC
Source organism: Acidimicrobiales bacterium (assembly GCA_036264135.1). Lineage (GTDB taxonomy): Bacteria > Actinomycetota > Acidimicrobiia > Acidimicrobiales > Palsa-688 > DATARN01. Next base: position 4,400 of record DATARN010000208.1, on the reverse strand, counting down.
TCGAGGGGTCCCGCCAGTGGCTGGGCCTGGACCCAGGCAGCCATCCCCGTCGTCGATCGCCAAAGCGGGAACATCTACCTGACCTGGGAGGCCACCGGGGCCGGCCCCGACGGCGGGGAGAAGACGTCCGCGGTCCCGGCGGTCAAATTCATGCGTTCGGTGGACAAGGGAAAAACTTGGTCGACGCCAGTGGTGATCAACGACGTCCAACCGAAACGGACGTGGGCGTGCTGCACGTTCGAGCCGAACATGAGCATCGCCCCCAACGGGCGTATCGACGTCGCCTTCTACGACTACCGAGATGACCCCTATTTCGACCCCACGGCCGACGGGGACAAACAGGACCGGGTCGAGAACGTGTACTACTCCTACTCGAACGACGGCGGCCGCACCTGGTCACCGAATATGCGGGTCTCCGACCGCGGCATCGACCGTTCTTTCGGACCGACGTCAGGCAACTACGGGGTCAAAGGGCCGCTCGGAATCACCTCGACCAACAACGCGGCCATGATCGCCTGGGACGACACCCGAAACGGGTCGGTGGCCGTACCCAGCGAAGATATCTACTTCACGCAAGCTCGTTTCTCCAACAGCGTCATCCCGGCCACGTCGACACCCAGCAACAACCACACGTTGCTGTGGAGTCTGGCCAGCGCAGCCGCTGCGCTCGGACTCGCCGGACTTGTGCTTTTGGCTATCCGTTGGGCTCGCCGCGCCCCTAAAGCCGAACATGGCGCACCCACTGCAACCGCCTAACCGTCTGCGTCGGAGGGCAAGGCCGAGGGCACTTTTGATGGCCATAGTTGTTGTCACGATGGCGGGGTGTGGCGGCGGCGGCGCTTCGACCAAAGCCTCCACCAAGGCGGACTGGACAGCGCAGCACGGGGCAGCAATCGCCACCGCGCGCACGCAGCTGGGTTTCGCCCGCTCCACGCTGGACCATGGTGACCGCCAGGCAATCCTGTCGGCGTGCAACTTGCTGCACGACGACCTCAACGATGTGCAAAAAGCACTCCCTGTGCCGAACGCCACCGTCGACAGCGCGCTGCGAAAAGCCGTCGCCAGCTTGTCCTCAGGGGTCTCCGACTGCCTCCAGGGAGCACGACTGGCCTCCGTGGCCAGCATCACCGAGCGAGCGATGGCCGAACTGAGCGACGCCAGCACCTTGATGGACACGGCGAACCAGGCGATTATCGACTGGAAATAGCGCCGGGTCGGCATCCCTTCAGGGGGCGGCTCTACCGGCCCGGGGGTGGGCGCCACCGCGCTAGCTATGATCCGACAGTGGGCTGGGTCCGCAACCTCAGACGAGGGATGGACGAGTACGTCTTACGAGAGGGCGGCCGGTTCGAGCGTGATTCGGCTGCCTGGGCACAGTGGGCCTCGGATCACGGCTGGACCTACCAGCCGGCAGCGCCGGAGCTCGCAGGGCGTTACGAACCCGTCTTCAGTACCGGCGCCGAGCGGTATCACCACCTTCTCACGACCGAACTACACGGTCTACCCGTCGCGGCGTTCGAGCATCAGAAATTCCAGCAGGGGAAAAACGGTGCCGAGCCGCTACGGAGCCTGCTGTCGTTTATCGTGGTGCGTCTTCCCGGCCTACCGCCCGACGAGTACATAAAGATGGGTGCCGAAAAGACCATCCGGAAACTCGGCGGCACTATCCCGAGCGGTTACTACCTGAAACTGGTCGGCGACGAGCTGGTCGCCCGCCGGAGTGGCGCCCTGGATCGGAGAACACTGCAGTCGCAGAGCGAGCTGCAGGCGCTTCAGATCGCTTCCGTCCCGACTTCGTTCTGGCGACCCGGGTTTCCCAATGGGGCCAAGCCACAGGATTAGCTGACCACCAAGCGGCGGTGAACCGACACCGCGTAGCTCCCGTCACCGGGCCACGGGTGCCGGTCCCAGGTGGCCCACCGACCCGCCACCTCCAAGCCCGTCCGGTGGCAGTACTCGTCGTAGGTCGCCAGGTCGAGGCCGCGGCCGAGTTGAAAGCCGGCGACGAGCGCGCCACCGGCGGCCACATGGCGTCCGCACCCGGCGATCAGCGCCTCCTCCGTGCCGGGCGGAGTGAACAACGGGACGTTGCCGGCCATGACGACCACGTCAAAGGTGCGGCCTAGGTCGAGTTCCCCCAGCTCGGACTGGACCCAGGTCACATCTGGCGCGTGCCGGCGAGCGGTAGCCAGCATCGAGGGGTCGCGGTCGACACCAACGACCATCACCCCTCGCCGGGCCAGTTCGATCGCCACCCGGCCCGTTCCGCACCCCGCGTCGAGAACCGTCGCCGGTTCCAGGGCCATCACGAAGTTGGCCTCTCCGTGCACGTCCTGGCCTTGGGCGGCCAGGTCGTCGAAGCGTCGTTGGTAGCTGTCGCCGTCCCATGCCATCGGCCGCAACGTTGGCCGTGGTCACACCGGTGACGCAACCCCGAGGCGCCGGGTCGGAGCCAACGTGCACAAGGCGGACAGGTGGGTGTGAGCGGTGCGCAACACGGTGTTCGTCCCTTCGCGATCGACCGGAAACGTCGGTGAATTAGGACTTGGGGCGACCCAAGGAGGATCCCAACATGAGCATCTATGACGAAATTGGCGGGCGGGCCGCGGTCGACGCGGCGGTTGCGGGCTTTTACCAGCGAGTGCTCAACGATGAATCACTCTTCCGGTACTTCGACGGCATCAACCTCGCCGGTCTCATGCGCCACCAGCGGGCGTTTATCGGCATGGCGCTGGGCGGTCCCGTGGCGTACCAGGGACGGGACATGAAGGCCGCCCACGCCGGCTTGGATATCACCCCGGAAGCGTTCGGAGCGGTCGTGCAGCACCTCATCGACACACTCGCCGGCCTCGGCGTACCCGAGGACACCATTGCCACCATCGTCGGCGCGTTGGCGCCGCTGCAGGACGACATCGTCACCGCCCCATCACAGGAGATGGCGTCCTGACCAGCGTTCAGAGTCGGTCCAGCCGCACGGCGCACTGCTTGTAGTTGGGCTCCCGAGATGTCGGATCGAACTCATCGATGGTGAGCAGGTTGACGCACTGCTCGTCGTAGTGGAACGGGATGAAGACCTCGCCTTCCCGCACGGTGGCGCTGACCCGGACGGCCAAACCGTCGACGGATCCCCGCACCGAGGTGACCCTGACCCGGTCGCCGGACACCAGGTGAAGGTGGACGGCGTCGGCGGGATTCACCTCCACCCAAGCCGCCGGTGCCATTTCGTCCAGGACTCCGACCCGTCCCGTCTTGGTGCGTGTATGCCAGTGCTCGACGGTCCGCCCGGTGTTGAGCAGGAACGGGAAGGCGGCGTCGGGCGCCTCGGTGAGGGCCTGGGCCACCACGACCCGCAGCTGGGCCCGCCCGCTGTCGGTCGGGAACCGCCCGTCGGCGTAGAGGCGAGGCGTTCCGCCCGGGGCCTCGGTATCGACACTGCAGGGCCATTGGACCCCGCCGGCGGCGTCGATCCGCGAGTAGGTGATGCCGCTGTAGTCGCACAGCCGCCCCGCCGACACCCGGCCCCACTCCGAGAAGGCGTCCTCCGGGCCCACCCAGCCCGGGAAAAGTGAGGAGGACAGGCCAAGGCGGGCAGCCACCGCGAGAAAGATGTCGAAGTCGGACCGGGCCGAACCGGGCGGGTCCACCGCCCGCCGGACCCGGCAGACCCGCCGTTCGGAGTTGGTGTAGGTGCCGTCCTTCTCGCCCCAGATGGCGGCGGGCAGGACGACGTGGGCGAGGGCGGTGGTCGGGGTCTCGAAGCCGTCCTGCACCACCAGCAGGTCGAGGTCGCCGAGGGCCTTCTCCAGCCGACGGCGATTGGGGAAAGACACCGGTGGGTTGGTGGCGATGACCCACAGGCCGTTGATGGTCCCGTCCACGATCCCGTCGATGATGTCGGGGTAGGCGCGCCCACGCTCGGTCGGGATCAGGTCGACGGGCACGTCCCAAAGCGCCGCCAGCGACGCCCGGTCGGAGGCGACGTCGAAGCGGCGGTACCCGGGCAGCGACGCCGTTCCCCCTGCCTCACGGGTGCCCATGGCGTTGCACTGGCCGGTGATGGAGAACGGGGCGGCGCCCGGGCGGCCGATGTTGCCGGTGATGAGGGCGAGGTCGTTGAGCAGGGTAACGGTCTCAGTGCCCTGCACAGAATGGTTGACACCCATGGTCCAGCCGATGAACCCCCGCGAAGCCCGCCCAAAGGCGAGGGCAGCGTCCCGTAGCACCGCCTCCGCAATCCCGCACTCCGAGGCGGCTGCCGTCACGTCGACGGTGGCCAGGTGGGCCGACAGGGCCGGCCAACCGTCGGTGTGGGCGTTGACATATTCCAGGTCGACCAGGCCCGCGTCCAGGATCACCTTCATCATGGCGTTGATCAGGGCGATGTCGGTGCGGGGCCTGAT
>DATARN010000147.1:0-18038 GCA_036264135.1 Acidimicrobiales bacterium | reverse complement strand
CCCAGGCGGTGCACGATGACGTGCACCTCCTTCTTGATCGTGCTCTCGGCGTAGGCCAGTTCGCGGGCGATGGCGGCGGTCGTCCACCCTTCGGAGAGGAACCGCAGCACCTCCAGGTCACGAGGCGTCAGCCCGAACCGGTTTCCGTCACGGCCCGCCGCCTCGGCGGGCACCACGACCAGGGCGGGCGCACCCCGCGGCGCCGGCGGATACAAGGAGGGCAGTCCGGCGAGCGCCGCGTCCTCGGGATACGAAAGGGATGACACCGATGCAACAGAAATGGCCAGCTCCTTCCAGGACGATCGGACAGTGACGAGGACTTCCTCTCCACGGATCACGATGCCCGTCGGGCCGCCCGGCGTCTAGGGGCAGGCCTTCCCTGTCACGTCGCGGTCGGCGGACCGGGTTCGAGCGCCGACAGGTCGCCGGCGGTGAGGATGGCGTTGTCGGTCAGGTAGTGGCCCAGGTCGTCCTTGGCGTGGCTGCCCTCGAAGAAGGTCCCGCTCTCGGCCAGGCGCTGGCGGACCCGCTCGAAGTGCTTGCGGACCGATGTTCCCGTCCATCCGGTGCCGAGGAGGTCGGCGGCCTCCTGGTAGCTGAGCGGGTGGGCCCCCCGCCGGGGCCAGGAGCGCAGCAGCGGGGAGTAGACCGCGGTCAGGGCCTGGCGGTCGCTCTTGGTGAGGTGCAGTTCCTCGCCGGCGATGGTGTCGGAGACCCCGAATTCGCCGGCGCGGCGCATGGCGAGGGCCGTCTCGGGCACGTGGATCTCGAGGCGGTGGGTGAAGATGGCCCCCGGGACGAGGACGCCGAGGGGGGTGACGGCGATGGCGTGGCGTTGCCCGGGCCGGAGGGTGATGAGGGCGGAGCCGTAGCCGGAGTCCAGCAGGAGGTTTCGCTTGGCGCTCAGGTTGGCCAGCCACCACACGCCCTGGTCGAACTCCACCGAGAGGGCCCGGGCCGAGATCCCCATGTCCTGCGGGTCGAGGCCGATGACGCCCGGCGAGGACTCGGTTCCGTCCGTGCCGGCGGGGGGCGGCGCGATGTCGGCCCGCCCGAACAGCAGGGGCCGCGCCGCGGTCGCGGTGAGCCGGTCTTCGCCGACACAGACCAAGGCGTCAGTGTCGTCGTGGGACGCCGCCCCGACCACGGTCGCTTCTCGTGTCACGACGCCTCTTACTTTAGATGCCGCCAGCCGAAACGGGCTCCCCGGTAGCCAAACGGCTACTTGTTGGGATGCCAGCGCTTTCCGCGCGATGCTGGTAACGGCATGCAAGCCGAAGTCCTGGGGTCGGTGGCGTCGACAACGACGGAGGCCGGCGCGGAAGTCTTCCGCGTCGGTCCCTTTGACGACCCCGATCGCTACGAGATCGGCGAGCCGGTCGAAGCCGGGGCCGAGGGCATCCTCTACCGGGGGAGGCTGCTCACGCCGACCAGCCGCTTGTCGCTGCCCGTCGCCGTCAAGGCGCTGCAGCCGGTGTACTCGGCCCGCATCGACCAGTGGGCGGCGCGCTGGCGCGACCAGGTCGAGCTGCTCCGCTCGCTGCACATCCCCGCCCTGGTCGGTGTCCGTGAGGGGTTCGTCGGCCCGCTTCCCCACCTTCCCGGGGCGGAAACGGCGGGCCGCAACCTGTACCTGGTCATGAACTGGGTGGACGGCGAGGCCCTCGACCACTGGGTCCTCGGCCACCGCGACGTCGACGTCGGCCAGGCCCTGAAACTTCTCCTGCCCGTGGCGGTGGCGGTCGACACCATGCACGGCGGCCAGCTCACCGGTGGTGTTCCCGTCGTCCACCGGGACATCAAGCCGGCCAACATCCTGATCGGCAAGGGCGGCTCGGTCCTGGTCGACTTCGGCCTGACCAAAGGCCTCTCGAGCGGCCACCCGGTGGGGCGGGCGGGAACGCCCGGCTACATCGCCCCGGAGGTGGTCGCCGGGGGGACGTACACGCCGGCGGCCGACCGGTACGCCTTCGCGGCGACGGTCTTCTTTCTCCTGACCGGCCGCCACCCGGCCGCGGGGATGAAAACCGCCCAGCTGCGCCACGTGCTGGAAAGCTCGCCGGCGGGAGGCGCCGGGACGGCGTCGGACCTGGTCGACCGGGTGGTCGCCATGCTCGACCCCGACCCCGAGAAGCGCCCCGTCGCCCTGGCCAACTGGATCGCCCAGCTCCGCCAGAGCAGCCTCGACGACGAGATCCTGTCGGTGCCTCTGCCGCCGTTGGCCCCGACCCGGGCGCCCCGGGGCCGCCTGAGCACGGCGGGCACCGCCGGTACCGCCGGCAGCGTGAGCTATCTCACCGGCGACACCGGCGGCGGCGGCCTGCACCCCCGTCCCGGGGCCCACTGGGCGCGCCGCGGTCCGGTCCACGCCCGGCCCCGAAGCCGGCTGACCGGCTACTACGCGGTCGTCGTCCTGCTGGCCGCCGCCTTGATCGGCGTGGCCGGCGACGGCGCGGTGCTCGCCGCCCCGAGCCGGCACAGCACCGACCTGCGGCTGGTCTTGGGCCCACCGGGGGGGACCGGCTCCTCGAGCGTCGCCATCAGCCCCACCCCCGGAGCACCGGCGGCCGTCGTCGGCCCCAACGTCCTTCCGTCAACCGGGACCACCGTCACCGCCGAGTCGACCACGACCGTCGCCGCGGCCGGCGCCAAGTCGTGCGTCAGGAGTTTCGACGCCGCGGCGTGCGGACCCTTCCACTGGGACCCGCAGCCGACCAACCGGCCGCTGACCGCGACGTTCACTTACTCCCCAGCCCATCCGCAGCCCGGCGACCTGGTCACCTTCAACGTCACCCTCGACGACCCCGATGACAGCCACCTGGCGCTCGACAGCGCATTCTTCGGCATGGACGCCGGCGTGCCCGGCGCCATCGGCAGCGCAGGGCTGGCGACCATGACGCCGGGCAACTGCAAGTCACCGGCCGGCGCCTGGCCGCCGCCCGCCCCCGGCCCCCACGGGCACATCACCATCCAGGAGTCGTTCCGCTATACCGCTCCGGGGAACTACCCCGTGCACTTCACCGCCTCGTCGGGCGGCACCACTGACCCGTGCGCCCTTCCCGATCCGTACGCCAGCACGGCCACGAGCAGCACCCAGACCGTCGTCGTGGCGTCGCCCCCGCCGCCGCCGACGACGACGACCACCACCAGCACGACCCTCCCGCCGCCCACGGACACCACCACCACCGTGGCCCCGGCCGGCGGCCAGCCGCCCGCCGGGCCCGCCGCCGCCTGACCTCCCGACCGGCACGGCCGGGGTGACCGGGGCGATTGGCGCCGGCGCCGCCGGCACGTCGGTTACCGGCGGGTAGCCAACGGCACCATTTGCGGTGACAATGGGGGCGATGCCCGAGACCCGCCGCAGCGCACCGTGGATGATGCGCACCTATTCCGGCCACTCGACCGCCGCCGCGTCCAACGCCTTGTACCGCACCAACCTGGCCAAGGGCCAGACCGGCCTGTCGATCGCGTTCGACCTGCCGACCCAGACCGGCTACGACCCCGACGCCCCTGAAGCGGGGGGCGAGGTCGGCAAGGTCGGCGTGCCCATCGCCCACCTCGGGCACATGGGTGAATTGCTGGCCGGCGTCCCGCTGGCCGAGATGAACACGTCGATGACGATCAACGCCACCGCCGCCTGGCTGTTCGGCCTCTATGTCGCCCATGCCGAGAACAGCGGGATCGACACCTCCCGACTGGCGGGGACCACCCAGAACGACATCGTCAAGGAGTACCTGTCCCGCGGCACCTACATCTTCGGGCCCGAGGCCAGCCGCCGGTTGACGGTCGACACCATCGCCTGGGCGGCGCACCACGCTCCCCGCTGGAACCCGATCAACGTGTGCAGCTACCACCTGCAGGAGGCGGGCGCCACCCCCGTCCAGGAGCTCGCCTACGCCCTGGCCACCGCCATCGGTGTCCTCGACGCGGTGCGGGAGTCGGGCCAAGTGGAGCCGGCGGCGTTCCCCGCGGTCGTCGGCAGGATCAGCTTCTTCGTCAACGCCGGCATCCGGTTCGTGGAGGAGACGTGCAAGATGCGGGCCTTCACCCGCCTCTGGGACGAGATCTGCGCCACCCGCTACGGCGTCGCCGACCCGAAGCTGCGGCGCTTCCGCTATGGCGTGCAGGTCAACTCCCTCGGCCTCACCGAGTCCCAGCCGGAGAACAACGTCCCGCGCATCGTCCTCGAGACCCTGGGCGTGACCCTTTCGGCCGACGCCCGGGCCCGGGCCATCCAGCTCCCGGCGTGGAACGAGGCCCTGGGGCTGCCCCGGCCCTGGGACCAGCAGTGGTCGCTACGCATCCAGCAGGTGCTGGCCTACGAAACCGACCTGTTGGAGTACGACGACATCTTTGCCGGGTCGCATGTCATCGAGGGCCGCACCGCGGAGCTGGCCGCGGCGGCCACCGCCGAGCTCGACCAGATCCTCGCCTTGGGCGGCGTGTTCTCCGAGGCGGGGATCGCCGAGGTCAAGTCCCGCCTGGTGCGCAGCGAGGTCGAGCGGACCCGGCGCATCGAAAGCGGCGAGCTGCCCGTCGTCGGCGTCAACGTGTTCACCACCACCGAGCCGTCCCCGCTGGAGGGCAACGACCTGATCCTGCGGGTCGACCCGGCCGTCGAGGCGGCGGTGATCGACGAGGTGCGGCGCTGGCGAGCGCAGCGCTCGGCGCCGGCCGTCGCCGCCGCCCTGGCCGACCTGCGGCGGGCCGCCGAGGACGGCTCCAACATCATGCCCGCCACCATCGCCCTGGCCCATGCCGGCGGGACAACGGGAGAGTGGAGCGACACGCTGCGGGCCGTCTTCGGGGTCTACCGGGCGCCGACCGGAGTGGCGGCATCGGTCGGGCTCCGGGGCGCCGAGATGGCCGACGTCCGGGCCCGGGTGACGGCCCTGGCCGCCCGGCGCGGCGGTCCCCCCCGCCTCCTCGTCGCCAAGCCGGGGCTCGACGGCCACAGCAACGGCGCTGAACAGATCGCGGTGGCGGCCCGCGACGCCGGATTCGAGGTCGTGTACCCAGGGATTCGTTCCACGCCCGCCGAGATCGCGGCCACCGCGCGCGACGAGGACGTCGACCTGATCGGCCTGTCGATCCTGTCGGGGTCGCACTTGTCGCTCGTGCCCGCGGTCATGAAGGAACTGGCGGCGGCCGGAGTGGCGGTACCGGTCGTCGTGGGAGGGATCATTCCGTCTTCCGACGCGGCGGAACTGGCCCGTGACGGCGTGGCCGCCGTCTACACCCCGAAGGACTTCGACATCACCCGCATCATGGGCGAGTTGGCGGCGTTGATGGAAGGCCAACTCGGGGGAAAATGACCGGCACGGCGTCCGCTTCGGCCGGCCGGGGCGCCACACTGGAGCCCGATCTGGGATGGAGGTAGGCGGATGATCATTGCCGTGCTGTTGCTGTTCACGCCCGCCGCCGGGTGGTGGTCGTACCATTTCCAGCGGCAGGCGGCCACGCTCGCCCATCGAGGGGGGTCGGCGACCGCCCCGATGCCGGCCCCGGGCACGCCCCTTCCGGCCCCGGTCGGGACGCCGCGGGCGCCTGCGGCCGTCATACAGCCTGTGGCCGTCAAACAGCTCGAACGCACGTCGGTCCTCGGGTGGGAGGCATTCACCGTCGGCGCAACGCTCGTCCTCGACGGCACCCTGCTGCTCGGATGCCGACGCCATGACCGGTTGGGCCCGGCCGAGGAGTCGACCGTGGTGCTGGAAATCGGCGACAGCGAGCGGGCCGACCGGGCGGTGGCCCTTTTCCAGGCATGGCAGGCGGTGGGCGCGACCCTGCGGTTGCGGCCTACCACCATCGCCGGCGCCATCGAGATCCTCGACGACCACCAGCGGGCGGTGCGAGCCCCGTTGCTCCTCGCCTGAGCGCCATTGGCCGGAAGCCCGGTCAAGTGGCGGAGGAGGCTCGTACAGGTTGAGGTCAGCGCACTTCACAGGATTGTGCCGTAGGGGAAACACGCCCGTTACCTCACAGGAAACATAGTTGAGCCGACGCCGCCCTTGCGACGGCGGCGCCTCGACGACAAGGGGTTTCCCATGGGCGCAGTGGTGGAGTCATCGGAAGGTTCAGGCCTGCACCGGGGCACGAACTGGTGGGGGGCGTTCGTGATCGGTCTGGCCGGGCCGATCCTCGTCACCAGCATCGATCCGCCGGCGGTACAGGCGCTCGGCGCCGCCGCGGTGCCCATCCTGGCCCTCGCCACGGCCATGGGTGTGCTGGTCTGCCTGTTCGTGGCGGAGCTCGCCGCCATGATGCCCGAGAAGAGCGGGGGCCTCCCCTCATACGCCGCCGAGACCTTCAAGCCAGTGGGCCTCGGGGTGGCGCGCCATGCCGGCGGGGTGTCGGCGTGGAGTTACTGGCTGGGTTGGTTCCCGGTGGCGCCCATCAACATGATCCTGGCCGCGGCCTACATCTCCAACCTGTTCAGCATCCCCCAGGGCCACAGCTTCCTGCCGTTCGGGACGCTCGGCACCCCCGTCAGCCTGGCGGTGGTGGTGATCTCGGTGATCGGCATCCTCGGGATGTTCGTCGCGTGCTATTACGGGATCCGGCTTGGGGCGGGCTTCGCCACCGTGCTCGGCATCGTGTCGATGGTGCCCCTGACCGTTCTGGTCATCCTCCCGCTGGCCAAACCCAGCTCGATCCACCTGCACAATCTGGGGGGCTTTCATTTCGCGCCCGGCGTCCATGGCAGCCCGCATCTCATTCTCGCCTGGATGTTCGTGATGACCTGGAGCGTGCTGGCGATGGAGGCGGCGGCGTGTTACATCGGCGAGTGCCGGGACCCGGCCCGTGACGCCAAGATCGCCATGACGGCCGAAGGCATCTACGGGTTCTTCATCTTCGTGTTCACCGGCGTGGCGCTGGTGGCGGTGCTGGGCGTGGCCAAGAACGCCGATCCCCTGACCATCTTCACCACCTTCATCTCCACCATCACGGGAAGTTCCGGTAGTTGGGTGCAGTGGGTGATCGGGATCCCCCTCATCCTGGCGTTGCTGCTGTCGATCCTCAACGCCATCATGGGTTGCGCCCGCTCGCTGTACCAGACGTCCCAAGACGGCCTGCTGCCGCGCTGGTTCGGGCATCTGAACAAGCACGGCGCGCCCGACCACGCCATGGAGTTCAACGTGGTGATGTCCCTGATCGTGTTGATGTTCGGGTCCCCGCTGCGGATCTACATCTTTTCCAACATGGGATACCTGGTGGCGATCGGGCTGGCGTTCCTCGGGTACTTCGTCCACCGCCATGCGCAGCCAGGGCTGGCGCGCCCCTATCGCCTGCCCCAGCCCATGAAATGGATGGCCCTGGTTCTGGGCATTTTCGTCGCCATCCTCTGGGGTTTCGGGGGCTGGAACTCTCCGGCGGTCGTCGTCGGGTCAAAGGACCAGAGCCTGTTCTTCATCGGTTTGGCCATCATCGCCGCCTACCTGCCCCTGTATTTCTGGCGACGCTGGCAGGACAAGCGAGCCGGGGTGGCGGGCGCGTTGATCGACCTGACGGATCTGATCGGGCCTGCCGGCTCGTCGCTGGATCCTTCGCTGGCGACCCTCTCGCCGGAGGAGGTGTGACGGTGTCGTCGCTATCGTCCTCCCTGCCGCTGCGGCCAGAGACCCGGGAGGACCTGGTAGACGCCGTCCGGGCCGACGGTGTCGAGTTCGTCCTCGCCATGTTCGTGGACATGCACGGCAAGCCGTGCGCCAAACTCGTCCCGGCCAGCGCCATCGAGGGGTTCGTCCGGGGGGGCGCGGGGTTTGCCGGCTTTGCCGCCGGTCCCATCGGCCAGTCGCCCGCCGACCCCGACCTTCTGGCCATGCCCGACCCGCCGTCCTACGCCCGCCTGCCCTGGAAACCGGAGGTGGCGGTGGTGCAGTGCGATCCGACGGTGAATGGGGAGCCGTGGCCATTTGCTCCCCGGGTCATTCTGAAGCGGCAGCTGGCCTCCCTGGCGGACCGGGACCTTGTCCTCAAGGTGGGCGCCGAGGTCGAGTACTTCCTCGTTCATCGGCTCGGACCGGCCGCCATCACTGTGGCCGACTCCCTCGACGCGGCGGCCCTCCCCTGCTACGACGCCCGCGGCCTGTTGCGAATGTTCGATCACCTGTCCACCGTCTCCACCCACCTGAACTCGCTGGGCTGGGCCAACTACGCCAACGACCACGAGGATGGCAACGGCCAGTTCAAGCAGAACTTCGAGTTCGCCGACGCCTTGACCACTGCCGATCGGGTGATCCTGTTCCGGTACATGGTTCACGCCCTGGCGGAAATGGCCGGCATGGAGGCCACCTTCATGCCGAAGCCGTTCGGCAACCTGACCGGGAGTGGGATGCATACCCACCTCTCTCTCTGGTCTCTCTCGGAGGGCGCCCCGCTGTTCGAGGTCCCGGCCGGTTCCTCTGATCCCCGGGGGTTGGGGCTGACGTCCCTCGCCTACCAGTTCATCGGCGGCCTGCTCGACCATGCCCGCTCGCTGGTGGCCGTCACCTGCCCGACAGTCAACTCCTACAAGCGCATGGGCGCGGCGGCACCGGACTCGGGCGCGTCGTGGGCTCCGGCGTACGCCGCGTACGGCGGCAACAACCGGACCCACATGCTGCGCGTCCCCGAACCGGGCCGGGTCGAAAACCGATGTGTGGACGGGTCGGCCAACCCGTACCTAGCCTTCACCGTGCTGGCCGCCGCCGGCCTCGACGGCATCGACCGGGGGCTCGACCCCGGTGAGCCGAACACCGCTGACCTGTTCGCCGCCTCGCCGGAAGCCATCGCGGCACGGGGCATCGTCACCATGCCACCGACTCTCCTGCACGCCGTGGACGCCCTCGTGGAAGACGGTGTGCTGCGCGAAGCCCTCGGTAAGACGCCCCACGAGGAGTACATCGACTACTTCGCCCAGACCAAGACCAAGGAGTTCATGGACTTCCATTCGTCGGTGACACCGTGGGAGATCGAGCGCTACCTGACGCTGATGTGACCCGCCCGCAGGCCGGCGCCGGAGCCCATCCGTTCCGGCTGATCGGCCGGGTGTGCTGTAATGGATGAAACACCGTTTCGTGTTAGGAAACGGGCATGCCACGTTCGAAGGGTGCCGGCAGGGAGGGGAGTACAGGTGTGCGGGATCGTCGGCCTACTGATCAGGGATCCGGCCTGGGAGCCGGAACTCGGGGCGTTGGTCGCGCCCATGCTCAGCGCCATGGGGGACCGGGGCTTCGACTCGACGGGCATCGCGATTTACCGTGACGCCGATCCGGGACGCTGCCGCGTCACGGTGCATCGCCGCCCGGGACTCGCTTGGTCCGCCGTCACGACCGCGCTGGACGCGGGCGTCGGGCCGGGAACCTCGCTGGTGAGCGATGGCGACATCGGCGCCTTGTCGTCGCCCGCGCCGCTGGAGCGGGTCCTTTCCCTTCTCGCCGGACTGGCGCCGGCGGTCGTGGTGGCCGGTTTCGGCCACGCGGTGGAGGTCATCAAGGACACGGGTAATGCGGCTGCCGTATGTACCCGCTACCACGTCGATCGACGGCAGGGCTACATCGCCCTCGGTCACACCCGGATGGCGACCGAATCGGCCGTCACGGCCGTTCACTCCCACCCCTTCGTCCCCGCGGCTGACCTGTGCCTCGTACACAACGGCTCGTTTTCGAACCACGCCACCGTGCGCCGCCGGCTGGAGGCGGACGGATGGACCTTCGATTCCGACAACGACTCCGAAGTCGCGGCCCGCTACATCGCCAGTCGGCTGGCCCAGGGCGATGACCTCGCCGAGGCGGTCCGATGGCTCACCAAGGAACTGGACGGCTTCTTCACCCTGGCCATCAGCACCGCCGATTCGCTGGCGGTGGTGCGCGACCCGATCTCGTGCAAGCCGGCGGTGGTTGCCGAGACCGCCAGCTACGTGGCCGTGGCCTCGGAGTACCGGGCGCTGGCGACCCTGCCGCGCATCGAGGACGCCCGGGTGTTCGAACCAAGCCCCGAGGAGATTTACCTGTGGACGAGGTAGGCCGGGAGGCAAGAGGCCCGGCCACCGCACCGGCGGCGGGTTCCGACCAGGTCATCCTGAGCTGTGCCGAGCTGCCCACCCGCGAGATCAACGGCGCGCTGCGGGCGCTGCCGGACGGCACGTCGGTGGTCATCACCGAGCCCCGGGGCCGGCACAACCTGGCCGTGGGCCTGACAAATCACCTCGACCTCACCATCGCCGGCAACTCGGGGTACTTCACCGGCGGTCTTTCCGAGGGGCCGGACATCACAGTGGACGGCTTTGTCGGCTGGTCCGTGGGTGAGAACTTGATGGGGGGAACGATTCGGGTCCGAGGCAGCGCCTCCCAGAGCGCCGGCTCCTCCGCCCACGGCGGCCTGATTGCCATCGAGGGGGGCGCGTCCCTCCGGGCGGGAATTTCGCTCAAGGGCGGAACGGTCGCCATCGGAGGCGACGCCGGCGCCATGTGCGCCTTCATGGCTCAGGCCGGGATCATCCTGATCGGCGGCGACGCCGGTCCCGGCCTCGGCGACTCGCTCTACGAGGCGGTCATCTACGTCGGCGGCTCGCTCCATGGCCTCGGTGCCGACGCCCAGATCGAGGAACTGAACGACGACGATGTCCTCGCCGTCAAACGGCTGGTCGAACTGACCGGCTTCGACCACATCGACCCCGGCAACGTCAAGCGGGTGGCGTCGGCCCGCACCCTCTACCACTTCGACTCCGCCAACTTCGCCGCCTACTGACCGTGACTACCGAGCCGTCCCACACCTTTTCCCCCGACGTCATCGCCGGCATCCACGACCTGGCCGACGTCGGCCACTACGCCATCCGGGGCCTCGGCGCCAAACGCGCCGTCCCCAACTTCGACGACCTCGTCTTCCTGACCGCGTCGGCGTCGCGCTATCCCCTCGAGGGCTATCGCGAGCGGTGCGAGACCCGGACGGTGCTGGGCGGCGGCCGCGGCGCCCGGCCCGTCGACCTGGCCATCCCGATCACCATCGCGGGCATGAGCTTCGGCGCCTTGTCGGCAGCCGCCAAGGAGGCCCTCGGCCGGGCGGCCACCATGGTGGGTACGTCGACGACGACCGGCGACGGTGGCATGACGGTCGAGGAACGCAAGGCCTCCGAGCTGCTCGTCTACCAGCTGCTCCCCTCCCGGTATGGTTTCAACCCCACCGACCTTCGGCTGGCCGACGCCATCGAGATCGTGATCGGCCAAGGCGCCAAACCCGGCGGCGGCGGCCTGTTGCTCGGCCAGAAGGTCAACGAGCGGGTGGCCGGCATGCGGACCTTGCCGGCGGGCATCGACCAACGATCGGCCTGCCGCCACCCCGACTGGACAGGGCCCGATGACCTGCGGATCAAGATCGAGGAGCTCCGCGAGGCGACCGGCGGGGCGGTTCCCATCTACCTGAAGATCGGAGCCACCCGCGTCGACCACGACGTCAAGCTCTGCATTGCGGCGGGCGCCGACGTGGTCGTCGTCGACGGACTGCAGGGCGGCACCGCCGCCAGCCAAGAGGTGTTCATCGAGCACACCGGCATCCCAACGATGCCGGCCGTCCGGCTGGCCCACGCCGCCCGTGTGGAACTCGGCGTCGAGGAAGAAGTGGGGTTGATCGTCTCGGGAGGGATCCGCAGCGGCGCCGATGTGGCCAAGGCGCTGGCCCTTGGGGCCGATGCCGTCTCCATCGGCGTGGCCGCCCTCGTAGCGCTGGGGTGCAACCGATCCAGCTACCCCTCGACTGATCACCCGCCGGCGGCCGAGGTCGACGTGACGGCGGAGTACGCCGCGCTCGGGACGGCGCCGGGGCGGTGCTCCCACTGCCACACGGGCCGCTGCCCGGTCGGCATCACGACCCAGGACCCGGCCCTCGAAGCGCGGCTCGACCCGGAGATCGCCGCCCGGCGGGTGGCCAACTACCTCCGGGTGCTGACGATGGAGGTGACCGCCCTCACCCGGGCGTGCGGCAAATCCGATGTCCGCCACCTCGAACCGGAGGACCTGGTCGCCCTTACCGTGGAGGCGGCGGCCATGGCTGGCGTGCCGCTCGCCGGTACCGATTGGGTTCCGGGCCGGTGATCGGCCGGCGCCGGGGCGATCCGCCGCCCGACTCGCCCCGGGCGGTGCTGTTGGTCGTGCTCGGTCCGCAGGTCTCTGCGACTGCCGTCGACCAGGCGCTGGTCCGGGCGGCCGGCGCGCCGATCGCGGTCCTCGCCCTGCTCAAGATCCACGGCTACGCCATGGGCTTCCCGAATCCGGGACTCCTTCCCACCGCCGCCGAGCGCGGCGTGCAACTGGACCTGGTCAACGAGGTGATCGGCCAGCTGGAAAAAGGGGGCGCCGAGGTGGACGGGCAGATCGCCGCCACCCGCAATCCCGTCCGGGCCATTACCGGTGTGGCCAGGCGCCGTCAGGTGGGCCACGTCGTCATTGACCGACCCGTCATCGGCCGGGTGCGGCGCACCCTTGAGGGTGACGTGGCCTCCGGCGTACGGCGTCGGCTGGCCCCGGCAATTGACGTGGTTGTCACCGAAGCGCCGGCGGCGGTGGCAACATCTCGGTCTCGGTCTCGAGCGATTCGTCCGTAAGCCGCCCCGCTAAATTCTGCGGGCCATGGCGAAAACCCCCAAATCTATTGGCGAGATCCCCGGACCAGACCGGCCGGCGGTCCCCGACGGGTCGCTCGAGGAGCAGATCGGCTGGGTGATCGCCAACCAGGTCCGGGCCCGCCGGCGCGAGGTCGGACTGACGATGACGCAGGCGGCGGAGCGAACCGGCATCTCCAAGGGGATGCTCTCCAAGATCGAGAACGCCCAGACGTCGCTCAGCCTCAGCACCCTCGCCCGGCTGGCGGCGGCGCTCGACATGCCGGTGACCTCGCTGTTCCGGGGCCTGGCGGAAGAGCGCGACGCGGTGTTCGTGAAGGCCGGCCAGGGCCCCGAGATCGTGCGGATGGGCACCCGAGCTGGGCACCGCTACGAGTTGCTCGGCACCCTACGGGGCCCGCGGAAGACGATGGAGCCCCTGCTCGTCACCCTGACGGAAGCCAGCGAAGTGTTTCCCCTTTTTCAGCATCCCGGTGTCGAGCTTTTGTACATGCTCAGCGGGATCATGGAGTACGGCTACGGGTCCCAGCGGTACCGAATGGAGCCCGGCGACGCGTTGCAGTTCGAGGGTGCCATCGCCCACGGGCCGACGAAGCTGGTGGCCCTGCCGATTTCGTTCCTTTCCGTGACCGTGTACCTCGAGAATGATCGGGTCAGTGGGGCGTAACAGGATCGTCACCGCCGAGGGCTTGTCCCGTTAACGAGCGCTCGGTTTACTCACTCTCAACGTCGTTGACCCGGCATCCGGCAGCGGCCGCCGGGGACCGAAAGGAGAGGACGAATGTCTTCGGTCTACCTGAGTATGCAACGAGTCCGTTTTTCCAGTCCTGACGCCTACCTCAAGTTCAAGTTGGTGTTTAGCGACGTCCGCCACCACCTTATGAACCTGCCCGGATTCCTGCACCTCACCTGGTGGCAGCATCCCGACGATCCCACCTGGTACAACGAGGTCAGCTTCTGGGCCAGCAAGGAGGCATTGGTCGACTGGCACCAGGACACCTACCACAAGCACGCCAAGGCCTGGGCGGCCGGCGGGGCCATCATGGAGGACATCATCACCAATTTCGAGTTGGTGAGCACCCGGCTCCTGCGTATCTGCCCAACCTGCGGCCATTTTCAGGACCTGCCGTACGACCTCACCCAGGAGCAGGCGACCCTGGCGGCTCCCTGCCCGACCTGCGGCTTTCATTTCCCGGTGCTCGGCGAGACCCCGACCAGCTCGGCGGTGTTCAAGGATCTGGTGTCCGCGGGTAACGGCGTCACGGTCTGAGCGCTACTCAGCAGGCGGCCATGATCGAGCTGCGGACGACCTGCCCCCGCGATTGTTACGACGCCTGCGGGATCGTCGTCAGCCTTCTCCCTGGGGAACGGCCCCGGGTCCGGGGGGACCGGGAGCACCCCGTCTCGCGGGGCCAGCTCTGCCGCAAGTGCTCCCTGGCCTACAACGGGGTGTTCCTCGACCCCGCCGCCCGGATCACCACACCGCTGCGGCGGGCCGGGCCCAAGGGGGCCGGCCAGTTCGTCCCAGTGTCGTGGGACGACGCCTTAGGCGAGATCTCCGACCGGCTGGGCCGCATCCTGGCCACCGATGGGCCGGCGGCGGTGCTGAACACCCACTACACCGGGACCTTCGCCATGATCGGGTACCACTTCCCCTCGCGGTTCTTCAACTACATCGGGGCCACCGAGGTCGACCCCGACACCATCTGCAACAAGGCCGGCCATTCGGCGTTGGAGTACCTCTACGGAACGTCGCTCGACGGATTCGATCCCCGGGCGATAGCCGACGCCGCCTCGGTCCTCGTCTGGGGTGCCAACCCCTCGGCGTCGGCCCCTCATCAGCACGAGAACTGGTTGGGCGAGGCGCCGTGCCCGACGATCGTGGTCGATCCGCTCCGCACCGGGTCCGCCAAGGCAGCCGATATCCACCTCCAACCGTATCCGGGCGTGGATAGCGCGCTGGCCTTCGGCCTGCTCCACGTACTCGAGCGCGACGGCCGACTCGACCCCGGCTTTATCGCCAGTTCGACCGTCGGCTTCGAGACCCTCCTGCCGCAGATCCGCGCGTGCTCGCCGGCGTGGACCGAGTCCGTTACCGGTGTTCCCTCATCGTTGATCACGCAGGCGGCCCACGTGTACGGCGCCGGCCCGTCGCTGCTGTGGATCGGCCAAGGGCTACAACGCCAACCGGCCGGGGGCAACGTGGTGCGCGCCGTCGGCCTGTTGCCCGCCCTTACCGGCCACCTCGGCCGGCCGGGCGGTGGCTTCCTGTACCTGAACGGGATACAGACACGCGGTCTCGACGGTGATTACCTGGCCGCGACCCACCTGCGGAAGGCGGGCGGTCCGGCGATCAGCCACATGGATCTCATCGACGCCCTAGAAGGATCGGCCCGCGCCCTGTTCTGCTGGAACATCAACATCGCCGCCAGCAACCCGCGGCAGGGGGGCCTGCACCAAGCCCTGCGTCGCGAGGACCTGTTCACGGTCGTCGCAGACCTCTTCCCCACGGACACGGTCGACTATGCCGACGTCGTGCTCCCCGCGGCCAGTTTCCTCGAACAGGATGACCTCGTCGTTTCGTACTTCCACCACAGCCTGAGCGCCCAGGTGAAGGTCGTCGAGCCACCGGGCCAGGCCCTCCCCAACTCGGAGATCTTCCGGCGCCTCGCGGTTGCCATGGGACTCGACCAGCCCGAGCTGCACGAGCCCGACGAGGAGATCATCGATCGCCTCCTCGCCCAGTCCGGAACCGGCCTCGACTTCGCCGCCCTGGCGTCGCTCGGCACGGTGTGGCCCGCCGTCGCCCCACGAATCCAGTTCGCCGACCGGACCTTCGCCACCCCAAGCGGCCGAATCGAGCTGGCGTCACCGTCGGCGGCCGCCGAGGGCCACCAGCTGGTGCCCACACCGCGCGCTGATCCCCCGCCGCCGGAGGGACGACTGCGGCTGCTGTCGCCATCGTCGGAGTGGAACCTCAATACCACCTACGGCAACGACGACCGGGTGGGCCGCCAGGCCGGCGTGCTGGCAGTGACCGTCCACCCCGAGGAGGCGACCCGGCGGGGGCTCAACAATGGCGATCGCGCCCGGGTCCACAACGACGTGGGCGAGCTCCTCCTCCCGGTGGCGGTCAGCGAGGACGTGCCCCCACGGGTTGCCCTGATCCCCAAGGGCCGCTGGCCCAAGCGGGAGGCAGCGGGGGGGAACGTCAACGCCTTGAATCCCGGCCGCCGTTCTGACCTGGGCAACAGCTCGGCGGTGCACGGCACCGAAGTGTGGGTGACCGCGGCGCCGGAGGTTTAGCGCATTTCCCCGGCGCCGGCATAGGGATGGGCGCTGAGGAGCAGGTCGCCGGTGGCGAAGCGGTCGAAACGGAAGGCGGCGGCGGGGATGACGGGATCGGTGCTGGCTCCGGTGCAGATGATGTCGGCCATGAGGTCGCCTACCGCCGGTGAGATCTTGAAGCCGTGACCGCTGAAGCCGGCGCAGAGAAACAGCCCGGGGAGCGGCGCCGGGCCGATCACCGGGTTGTAGTCGGGGGTGACGTCGTAGCAGCCGGCGTAGGCGGAAGACAGGCCGGCGTCGCCCAAGGTCGGGAAACGGTGAACGAACTTCTCGATCGCCGTTTCGGCGTGGTCGTCGTCGAGGGTGTTCACGTAGCGGTCGGGATCTGACCACTCCGGGGCGTGATGGTCGCTGTTGCCCAGCAGGAGGTGGTGTTGCTCGGGCCGAAGGTACTGGAGCGACACCAGGTCGGAAACGACCGGCACCGGTCCGAGGGAGCGGCCCGGGTCGACGATCATCACCTGCTCGCGCTGGGTCAAGATGGGAAGGTCCACCCCGAGGGGAGCGACCAGCGCCGGAGACCAGGGGCCGGCGGCCACGATCACCGTGTCCGACGCCACCTCCTCGCCGCTGGCGAGCGCCACGCCCGTTACCCGGCCGCCCGCCTCGGTGACCTTGGCCACCGCCGTGCCCTGCCGCAGGCGAGCCCCACCACGGCGCGCCGCCTGAGAAAACGCCTGGGCCGTCTGGTAGGCGTCGGCGTAGCCGCCCCGCGGTTCGTAGGCAAAGGCGGCGCAGTCATCGATCCGCATGGCCGGGAACAGCTCCCCGACGTCGCTCGGCCCGACCAGGGCGACCTCGATGCCCAGGCCCTGCTGCATGGTGACGTTGACCTCCAGGGGCTCGACGTTGTCGGCGCCCACGACGACCAGGTAGCCGGAGCGGTGAAACCCGATGTCGGCGCCGAGCACGCTCGCCGCCTCTTCCAGCACCGGGAGGGATCGCCACGCCATGGCGGCGACCGACGGCACGCCGTAATGGCTACGCACGATCCCGCTGGACTTCGCCGTGAACCCCGAGCCGACGGTGGCTCGCTCGAAGACGACGATGTCGGTGACACCTCGGCGGGTGAGGGCCCAGGCCACGCTCAACCCCTCCAGGCCGCCGCCGATGATCACGACCTCGGCGCCCACGTCCCAACGTTAGTAAATCGAGTTTCAGTTGATGCAACATGGCAGGGTGACCGTGCGACCCATCCTCCACGTCGGCGACCCCGACCTGCGCCGCCCCGCCGACGTCGTCGAGCCGTCCCTCGTGACGGGCGCCGAAGTTCAGGGGGTCATCGACGATCTGGTGGCCACCATGCGCGCCGCCCACGGCGCGGGGTTGGCGGCGCCGCAGATCGGGGTGGGGCTACGGATCTGCGTCATCGAGGTGGACCACAACCCGCGCTACCCCTACAAGCCGCCCATCCCGTTGACGGTCCTGGTGAACCCGGTCGTCACCGCGACAAGCGACGAGCTGTTCGAAAACAACGAAGGCTGCCTGTCGGTGCCCGGGCTTCGGGGTGGTGTGGCCCGCCACACCGAGGTGCGGGTAACCGCCCTCGACCGCCGCGGCGAAGCCGTCGAGTTTCCGGTCTGCGGCCTCTCGGCGGGAACGTTCCAGCACGAGCGTGACCATCTTGACGGCGTGCTGTTCCTCGACCGGCTGATCGATCCGGCGTCCCTCGCCACGTGGGACAATTTTGAGCGCTTCCAGCGCCCCGAGTACCTGGAACGCGTCGCTGCGCTGATCGAACGCTATGGGCAGTAGTACCGCAAATCTACCGTTTGAGATCCACCGACTCGGGGAACAATCCCCAACCCGTCGGCGGCAGTCCCCCGGCTATCCCCAAGGTTGTCCACAGTTGGGGAAATCGTCAGCGGACCCAGGGACGCTCCCGGCGCGCCGCCGGCGGCCGGGTCCACCACCGCCCCGAGAAGCGCCACCGGTTGGGCGCCTCGGGGGCCGGGGCGGCGGGCGGCGGCGGTTGCGGCCAGGCGACGTAGACCGCCGCCATGATGGCCGCCAACTCCTCCTCGGTGGGGTCGGTCACCGCCGCGATGTCACAGCGGCACGTTGCCGTGCTTGCGTCGGGGCTGCTCCTCGC
>DATARN010000136.1:0-2639 GCA_036264135.1 Acidimicrobiales bacterium | reverse complement strand
CTGGTACGAGGAGAACGGTGAGCCGTCCGAGGCGATCGATCACGCCGTGGCGGCGAGAGACTTCGAGCGGGCGGCGGACCTGGCGGAAATGACGATTCCGGCCTTGTTTCGCACCCGGCAGGAGGCGACGATCCGGCGCTGGATGAAGGTGCTGCCCTATGACGTCGTTCGTGTCCGGCCGGTGCTTGCCGTCGAATTCGTCGGGGCGTTGGTGGTCGCCGGTGAGTTCGAGGGGGTCGAGGCGCGGCTGCGTGACGCAGAGCAGTGGCTCGATGCGACCTCAACAAATGACTCCGACGCCGCCTCGACGGAGATGGTCGTCGTGGACCAGTCCCAGTTCCGCTTCCTTCCGGGCCAGATCGGCACGTACTGGGCTGCGCTGGCCCTGATGCACGGCGACCTGGCCGGCACCCTGGCCCATACCCAGCGGGTGCTCGAGGTCGCCGCAGACGACGATCACCTCAGCCGAGCCTCGGCGGCTGGACTGGCCGGGCTGGCGCGGTGGACCAGCGGCGACCTTGACGGCGGCTACCAGGCCTACGCCGATTGCGTCGAGGGCCTCCGCCGCATCGGGAACATCGCCGATATCTCCGGGTGCTCGATCGCCCTGGCCGACATTCGGACGGCCCAAGGCCGCCTCGGCGACGCCGTGCGCGTCTATGACCAGGCCCTGCGCGTCTTCGCCAAGCAAGGCGACGTCGTGCTCCGCGGCACCGCCGACCTGCATGTCGGGCTGAGCGCCCTGAATTGCGAACGCGACGACCTGCACGCGGCCAAAGAGCACCTGCGGCGAAGCCAGGAGCTGGGTGAGCACAACGGGCTGCCCCAGAACCCGTACCGCTGGCGCGTGGCGATGGCCCGGATACGCCAGGCCGAAGGCGACCTGACCGGCGCCGCCGAACTGCTCGCTGAGGCGGAAGGCGTCTACGTCAGCGACTTCTTCCCAAACGTACGTCCCGTTCCGGCCATGAAGGCACGCCTGCAGGCCTTGCACGGCGACATCGACGCGGCGTTCGCCTGGGTCCGCCAACGGGGTCTGTCCGTCGACGACGACCTCACCTACGTGGGCGAGTTCGAGCACATCACGCTGGCCAGGATCCTGTTGGCGCGCCACGCGGCGGAGCGCTCCGAGGGCCTTCTCGAGCAGGCGACCCGCCTCCTGGAACGGCTCCTCGCGGCGGCCGAAGCGGGCGGCCGCGCCGGCGCCGTCATCGAGATCCTGGTGCTGCACGCCCTGGCCCTCCGCGCCGATGGAGACGAGCGGGGCGCGCTGACATCCCTCGGGCGGGCGTTGCGGCTCGCCGAGCCCGAGGGCTACGTCCGGGTTTTCGCCGACGAGGGACCGCCCATGGCGACGCTGCTCCGAGCACTCGCCAAACAAGGGTCCGGGAGTTACGTCCGCCGGCTCCTGGCCGCGGTGACCCCTACGACGTACGGCGAGCCGGGGACCCAACGCTTGGTCGACCCGCTCAGCGACCGCGAGCTCGATGTGCTGCGACTACTTGGCAGCGATCTCGACGGACCCGACATCGCCCGCGAGTTAACCGTGTCGCTCAACACGATGCGCACCCACACCAAGAACATCTACGCCAAGCTGGGCGTGACCAACCGGCGGGCCGCGGTCCGCATGGGCCAAGAGCTGCAGTTGCTGTCGCGCCCGGCGCCGCGCTGACGGCCGCCCCACCTCGGTAGCCGCACCGGCCGCTTTTCTCGGCGCGGCTGGCCGTCGCATCAATCAATCACCACATGTGGTGATCACAGCTCACCACATCTCTTCGTACCGTCAAATCACGCCGACGCTGCGACGCCGGCGGAGATCCAAAAGGGGCCAACCGACCCGAGGAGCACGATGACCGGCCACGACCCGAACCCGGAACGGTACGAGATCCGCCTCCAAGGTCACCTGCAGCCCCGATGGGCCACCTGGTTCGACGGCATGACAATCACCAACGAGAGCGACGGCACAACCCTGATGCGCGGTCCGGTGGTCGACCAGGCCGCGCTGCACGGACTGCTGCGCAAGCTGCAGGACTTGGGCTTGCGGTTGCTCTCGGTGTCCGTCGTCGATCCTGACCAGCCCGAAGTAGCAACCGACATCCGCTGACCTACATCTACGAGGAGACCGCCATGACCACGACCATGCAAACCAGGGCATCCAAACGGGCGCCGATGGACCACATGCGCAAGACGGCGCTCGTCGCCGGCGTCTTTTACCTGGTGACGTTCGTCTCCATCCCGACACTGAAGCTCTATCACGGGGTGCTGACCAACCATCAATTCATCACCCACGCCGGCAGCAACGGCGGGGTGCTCTGGGGTGCGTTGCTCGAAATCATCGTCGCCTTGGCCGGCATCGGTACCGCCGTCACCTTGTTCCCTGTCGTCAAGCGGCAGAACGAGGCGGCCGCGCTGGGCTTCGTGACCGCCCGGGTCATTGAAGGCGCCATGATCTTCGTCGGCGTCCTCAGCGTCCTTTCGATCGTGGCCGTACGCCACGATATGGCCGGCGCGTCGGGCGCCAATGCCACCTCGCTCGTTTCCGCCGGCGCGGCCCTCGCCGCCGTCTACAAGTGGACCTTCCTGCTCGGCCAGACCCTGATGCCGGCCATCAACGCACTACTGCTGGGCTCCCTGCTGTA
>DATARN010000101.1:0-45028 GCA_036264135.1 Acidimicrobiales bacterium | reverse complement strand
CACCAACCGGTTGCTCAACCCGGCCCTGGTGGCGGCCACGCTGGCGGTCGTCGTGCTGGTGGTATGGGCGATGGTTGGCTTCACCAAATCGGCGGGCGCGCTGCGCCAAGCCCGGAGCCAGGGTTCCGATCCCGTCCAGCTTCTGGCCGGTACCCGGATCCTGGTGTCCCGTGCGCAGTCGGACGAGAACCTGGCGCTGGTGGCGAGGGGCAGTGGCGCCCAGTACGTCGCCGACTTCGACGCGGTGACGGCGGAGTTGCGTGGCGCGAACGGCGCCGGACTGCTTCTCGACGCCCAGCGCGCCGCTCCCGGCGTTGACCTGGTCGAGCCGTACAACGCCTATCTGCGTGCGCACATGGCGGTCGTGACGGCCGCCAACAGCGGGCCGTTCACCCAGGCGGTGGCGGTGGCGACGGGGAGCCGGTCGACGGACGAGCTTCCCGCCGCGACCCAGCTCGACACCGTGCTGGGCACCGCCCTGACCAATGCCCAGCATGTCTTCGACCGCAAGTCGGCGGCCGCCCGAGCCGACCTGTCCTTCCTGGCCATTGGCCTGGTGGCCCTGGTCATCCTCGCCGGCGCGCTGGCCATTGCCGGTTTCGAGCAGCGGATCAACGAATACCGATGAACCGCCGTCTGTTCGCCGTCGTCGCCCTGGTCGCGGTCGTGGCCGGGGCCTGCTCACACCCCGACGCCGCCAGCACCGACGCCATCCGGGCACTGTCGGTGCACGCCACCACAACCACGGCCGGCAATCCTCCCGCCACCACCGCCGCGCCGGCGTGTTCCGACCCGACGGCCAGCCTGCGGCCCACCGGACCGCTTCCGGCGGTTGGCATGATGCCGGCCGGGAGCTTCATGGCGACCATCGCCCAGCGGGGCCAGCTGGTCGTGGGCGTCGACCAGAACACCCTCCTCTTCGGCTACCTCAACCCGCAAACGGGCAACATCGAGGGCTTTGACATCGACATGCTCCGCCAGGTGGCCAAGGCGATCTTCGGTGACGACGGCCAAAACGAAAACACCCGGCTGCGGTTCGTAGCCATCAGCTCGGCCCAGCGCATCCCGTTCGTGCAGAGCGGGAAGGTCGACATCGTGGCCGACACCATGACCATCAACTGCGCCCGCGACCTCCAGGTGGCCTTCTCCAGCGTGTACTACGACGCCGGCCAGCGGATCCTGGTTCGCGTGGGCTCTCCGATCCAGTCGAGCCAGGATCTGGGTGGGAAGCGGGTCTGCGCCGCCGCCGGCTCGACGTCGATCGACAATGTGCTGGACGTGAACAAGACCCACGCCGCCGCGCCCGCCATCCCGGTTCCGGTCACCGACTGGACCGACTGCCTGGTCGCCTTGCAATCGGGCACCATCGATGCCATCTCCACCGACGACACCATCCTGGCGGGCCTCCAGCACCAAGATCCCAGTTACACCGTCGTGGTCGGCCCCAAGTTCACCGACGAGCCGTACGGGATGGCCATGAACCTCAATCACCAGGACTTCGTGCGTTTCGTCAACGGGGTCCTGGAGAAGATGCGGGCGGACGGCACCTGGGCCGCCATTTACACTCGCTGGCTCGGGCCGCCGGCTCCGGCGCCGCCCGCGGCCGTCTACCGGGGATAAGCATGGATCTGACGGGCATCGACCGGGACCTGGCCGGCCTACGGACCACGGTGGCGGCCATGTCGACCAACCTTGTCGACCTCGAGAACGACACCGGCCGGACGCGCCTCGATCAGGGGGCCCTGACCGGAACCACCGCCGAGCGCTGGAACGCTGCCAAGTCGGCGCTGGAAAGCGTGTGGCAGTGGTACGCCCAGCTGAACGACGTGCTGGAGAAGGCCACCCGGCTCCGCGGCACGAAGTCCCGCCCCGATCCCGAGCAGCTCACCCAGCTGGACTGGCTGCTCCACGGGCCGTCGATCGAACTAGCCACCAGCGGCGTTCCCGTGGCCGAGCGGGGGCTGCTCGGTCCCGCCCAAACAACCACGTGCTGCTCGCCGCCCCAACTCCTCGACCGCATGCGGGCGGCGTTCGAGCAGGTCGTGACCGTCATCCGGGCGTGCGACCAGAAGTGGCAGTTGGCCGACAATTCCTTGACGCCGCTCGAGGCGCAGCTCGCCGAGGCCGATCAGCTGGCCACCGCCATCGGCGAGCCCCACCGCCCCGATCTGGACCGGACCCGTGCTCAGCTGGCGCAGCTCCGCCAAGCGGTGATGTGCGATCCCCTGGCCGCCCCGGAGACGACCACCGCCGGCCTGGCGGCGACGTTGGCCACCGCCACCGCCGACCTGCGGCGGCTCCGTCAGCTACGCGACAACCTCGGGGCCCAGCTGGCCGAGGCCCGGCAGCTGTTGGCCGAGCTCCGCACCACCGTGGCGACCGCCGCCGCCGCCCGAGCCGAAGCCGAGACCAAGATCGCGGGGCCGGCCACCGCCGCCCCGCCCGGGGTCGCCGATGCCCTCGAGGCCGCCCTGGAGCGCATCGTTGAGACAACCCAGCGGGGAGACTGGCGGGCGGGCGGAAACCAGCTGGCCCTCTGGTCGACCCGAGCCGGCGACGCCCTGGCCGAGGCTCGCCGGGCGCTGGCCGCCAATCAGGCGCCCGTGGCCACTCGCGACGAGCTTCGGGGCCGGCTGGACGCCTACCGGGCCAAGGCCTACCGGCTCGGCCTCCTCGAGGACGCCCGGGTGGCCAGCCTCTACGCCCGGGCCAAGCAGGCGTTGTACACCGCTCCGACGGATCTGGCCGAGGCCGAGCGGCTGGTGCTGCAGTACCAGCAGGCCCTCGCCGGTCCCGCGCCGCGGGAGGTAGCCACGTGAAGTGCGCCCGTCCGGGGTGCGCCGGCACGATCCAGGACGGCTACTGCGACACCTGCGGCATGGCGCCGGCCGCCGCGCCGGCGCCGGCCGCCACACCACCCCGACCAAAGGCGCCGGCCGCCCCACCACCCCGACCCCCAACGCCGACCGGCCCACCAGCCCGACCGTCAGCGCCGGCCCCCCACTCGCCGACGGCGTCCAGCCGGTCGGGGGGCGCCGGCCGCACCGGCACGGCGCGCAGCGGCTCGGCCCGTACCCGGGGCTCGGCCCGCAGCCACCTGGGCGCCGGGCTGGTCGAGGTGCCGCCGGTGCCCTACCGCGACCCTTCGGTGGCGATCATGGCCGACGCCGAGGTGGCCCAGGACAAGCGGTTCTGCGCCGCCTGCGGCGAGCCGGTGGGCCGGGACCGCAACGGGGCCAAGGGCCGCCCCGAGGGGTTCTGCCGTCGCTGCGGCCACGCCTACTCCTTCTCCCCCAAGCTGCGGCGCGGCGACCTGGTCGCCGGGCAATACGAGGTGGTGGGGCCGCTGGCGCACGGCGGCCTGGGCTGGATCTACCTGGCCCGTGACCGCAACGTCTCCGACCGGTGGGTGGTGCTGAAGGGGCTGCTCGACTCCGGCGACGAGGACGCCATGGCGGCCGCGCTGGCGGAACGGCGCTTCCTGGCCCAGGTCGAACACCCCAACATCGTCAAGATCTTCAACTTCGTGCAGCACAAGGGGTCCGGCTACATCGTGATGGAGTACGTGGGCGGGTCGTCGCTCAAAGACCTGTTGAAGGAGCGGCGCCAGGCCAACGGCGGCGCCGTCGACCCGCTGCCCGTCGAGCAGGCCATCGCCTACCTCCTCGAGATTCTTCCCGCCCTCGGCTACCTGCACCGCCTGGGCCTGCTGTACTGCGACTTCAAGCCGGACAACGTCATCCAGAGCGAGGAGTCGCTGAAACTGATCGACCTGGGTGGAGTCCGCCGCATCGACGACGACACCAGCGCGGTATACGGGACGGTCGGATACCAGGCACCCGAGATCGCCGACGCCGGCCCGTCCATCTCCTCGGACCTCTACACGGTGGCCCGTACCCTCGTGGCCCTGAGCATCGACTTCAAGGGCTACCAGCGCGAGTTCGTGGCCAGCCTCCCGCGTCCCGACGCGGTCCCGTTGTTTGCCCGCTTCGATTCGCTGTACCGGTTTGTCCTGAAGGGGACGGCCGCCGACCCCGACGCCCGGTTCCAGTCAGCCGAGGAGATGACCGACCAGTTGCTGGGCGTGTTGCGCGAGGTGGTGGCGGCCAACACGGGGGTCCCCCGCCCGGCGGCCAGCGAGCTGTTCACCAGCGACCTGCGAGCTCGCCCCGACCGCCCCGACTGGCGCCTGCTGCCCCAGTTGGTGGTGGCTGCCGACGACCCGGCCGCCGGGTTCCTCGCCACCATGGCGGGAGCCGACGCCGCCGAGCAGATCGAGCTGCTCAACGACGCCCCGGAGCGTACCGTCGAGGTCGAGCTGCGCCTGGCCCGGGCCCTCGTCGACGTCGGCCGGCACGACGACGCGGAGCAGGTCGTGGGCGGCATCGAGGCGGCCGACCCGGGCGACTGGCGGGTCTGGTGGTTGCGGGGCCTGACGGCAGTCGACCGGGGTGACACCGCCGGCGCCTGGGCGGCCTTCGACCGCGTGTACGGCGAGCTCCCCGGCGAGCTGGCCCCCAAGCTGGCGCTGGCCGTGACCGCCGAGGCCGGGGGGGCCCCGGACCGGGCGGCCCCGTGGTACGACGTGGTGTCTCGCACCGACCGGGGCTTTACCACCGCCTCGTTCGGGCTGGCTCGCTGCCGGCTGGCCCTCGGGGACCGGGTGGGGGCGGTCGAGGCGTTGAACCGCGTTCCCGAGGGCTCGAGTTCCTACCTCGACGCCCAGCTGAGCGCGGCCCGGGCCCTCATTGACGTGGACGGCGCCGCCGCCCCGGCCCTGGACGACCTGGAGAGGGCCGACGCGGCCGTGAACCATCTGAAGCTGAGCGGCGAGCAGCGGGCCAGCCTGACCCGGGAACTGTACGAGGCCGCCCTGCAGCTGTTGCGCACCGGTCGCATCCGCCCCGACCCCGGCGTGACGCTCCTCGGCGAGCCGGTGATCGAAGTGCGGCTGCGCCTCGGGCTGGAGAAGGCGTACCGCACCCTGGCCCGGCTGGCCGCAACCCCCGAGGAGCGGATCTCCTACATCGACCGGGCCAATCAGGCCCGACCCCGGACCCTGTGGTGAGCGAGCAGACCGGCAACGCGGCAGCCCGCGCCTGCCCCGTCTGCGGCGCCGACACCGAGGTGGACGACGAGTTCTGCGAGGCCTGTGGGACGGCCCTCGACGGCACCGGCGCTCCGTCTGCCGAGCCGCTGGGCGCCGCTCCGTCGGGTCAGACGGCCGTCGACGGCGCGGCGCCCGCCGACCCCCCGTCCGCCGACTCTCCGCCCGCCGGTCCATCGGTTCGGACGGCCCCGGCGGGCCCCTACGGTCGGACCAACCCGTGCACCGGCTGCGGGGCGGACCCCACCGCCATCGACGCCGACGGCTACTGCACCGATTGCGGACTCCTCCAACCAAGCCCCCGCGACCACTTGGAGGTCGATCTCGGCTGGGCGGCGGGCGTCACTGACCGCGGCCGTCACCATCCTCGCAACGAAGACGCCTTCCATTTGGAAATGGTCGGTCCACCCGAGGAACACAACCTGGTCGCGGTGGTGTGCGACGGCGTGTCGTCCTCGGTTCGCGCCGAGGAGGCCGCCGAGGCGGCGGCCCAGGCGGCAGCCACGGTGCTGGCGGCGGTGGTCGGGGGGCCTGGGTCGCTGGCCGATGGCACCGTTCACGCCGCCGATGCCGCCACCAAGGCGGTGGCGGCGCTGCCATGGACCCGGCGGGGCCAGCTGGCCAGCCCGTCGTGCACGCTCGTCTCGGCGGCGTGCCGGGACGGGGAGGTGGCCGTCGGGTCGGTGGGCGACAGCCGGGCCTACTGGATCGACGTCAACGAGGGCCAGGTCCGCCAGCTGACCGTCGACGACTCCTGGGCCGAGGCCCAGATCGAGGCCGGGCGGATGACCGAGGCGGAGGCCGACGCCGATCCCCGTTCCCACGCCATCACCCGCTGGATCGGCGCCGACGCCCCCGAGGTCGATGCCCGGGTGGCGACCCTCACGCCCGCCGGCGGCGGCCGACTCCTGTTGTGTTCCGACGGCCTGTGGAACTACGCCCCCACCGCCCAGGCCATGGCCGACCTGCTGGCCAACCACTCCGAGGCGGCCACGCCGCTCGGTCTGGCCCAGGCCCTCACCACCTTCGCCCTCGGCGCCGGCGGCCACGACAACATCACGGTCGTGGTGGCGGATTTCCCGGCGGCGACGACGACAACGGACGACGAGAAAGGAAGCCCGTGACCACTTTCACCGCCGACGTATACCAGAACGAGTACCTAGCCGAGGGGGCGAGCGAGGTGAACGCGGTGGTTACTGTCACCGCCACCGGTTCCGCCGACGCCCCCGAGGTGACCGACGCCGCCGAGATCATCATCGTGGACATCTCGGGATCGATGAACTATCCGCAGACGAAGCTGCGGGCCGCCCAGCAGGCCACGGCGGCGGCCATCGACTGCATCCGCGACGGGGTGTGGTTCGCCATCATCGCGGGCACCCGACTGGCGCACCAGGTGTACCCCAGCGAGGGGAGCCTTGTGCCGGCGTCGGCGGCGACGCGGGGCGAGGCCAAGCAGGCGGTGGCCGCGCTGCAGGCCCAGGGGGGTACCGCCATCGGCGCCTGGCTGGCGCTGGCCAATCAGCTTTTCGCCACCATCCCTGCCGCCATCAACCACGCCATCCTCCTCACCGACGGCCGGGATGAGAGCGAATCGGCGGTCGAGCTCGACCAGGCGCTGGCCGCCTGCCAGGGTCGCTTCCAGTGCGACTGCCGGGGCGTGGGCACCGACTGGGTGGTCAACGAACTGCGCAAGGTCGCCTCGACCCTGCTCGGCACCGTCGACATCGTGGCCGACCCGGCGCAGCTGGCCGCCGACTTCACGGCCATGGTCGAGCAGGCCATGGGCAAGGCCACGGCGGACGTGGCCCTGCGGGTGTGGACCCCGCAGACGGCGTCGGTCAACTTCGTGAAACAGGTGGCCCCGACCATCGAGGACCTGACCGCCAAGAAGAAGGTGGTCAGCGACCGCATCGCCGATTATCCGACCGGCGCCTGGGGCGACGAGTCGCGCGACTACCACCTGTCGGTGCAGGTCCGGCCGGGGGCGGTGGGCGACGAGATGCTGGCGGCGCGGGTCAGCCTGATGGTCGGCGACCAGGCCGTCTCGCAAGCCTTGGTCCGGGCGGTGTGGACCGACGACGCCCAGTTGTCCACCCGAATCAACCGGGCGGTGGCCCATTACACCGGCCAGGCCGAGCTGGCCCAGGTGATCCAGGAGGGACTGGAGGCCCGCAAGTCGGGGGACGAGCCGACGGCCACCTTGAAGCTGGGCCGGGCGGTCCAGTTGGCCACGGCCAGCGGGAACGACGCCACCACCAAGCTGCTGGCCACGGTGGTCGACGTCGACGACGCCGCCACCGGCACGGTGCGCCTCAAGCAGCGGGTCAACGACGCCGACGAGATGGCCCTCGATACCCGGTCGACCAAGACCGTCCGGGTGACAAAGTCGGCGTCGTGAGCGTCCTGTGCCCGAACGGACACCCGTCTGAGACGGCTGACTATTGCGACCAGTGCGGCGCCAAGATCCAAGGGGCGCCGGTTGCGGCCGCCGCCGGCCCGGCAGCGGGCGCCCCCCCGACCACCACCATGGCGCCGGCGTCGCCGCCTCCTCTTGAAGGCGCGCCCCCCCAAGCGGCGCCTCCCCCGGCAGGAGAACCGGCGCCCGCGGCCGCCGAGGCCCTTTGCCCGGTCTGCCAGGCCCCGCGCGTGGGCGACGACCGGTTCTGCGAGGGTTGCGGCTACGACTTCACCTCGCCGCCACCGGCGGTGGCGACCGATGACGGCGCAACCGCCGCCGGCGCCTGGGAGGCCGAGGTCACGGCCGATCGTGACTATTACGAGCGGATGGAGCCCGAAGGGGTCCCTTTTCCCCTCCACTGCCCGCCGCGACGCTTCGTGCTGGCCGGCCCCGAGGTTCGCATCGGGCGGCGCAGCGCCTCTCGAGGCATCCAACCCGAGATCGACCTCTCGGGGGCGCCCGAGGACAGCGCCATCTCCCACCTCCACTGCCTGCTCATCGAGCAGCCTGACGGGTCGTACTCGTTGGTCGACCCCGGCTCCACCAACGGCACCACGCTGAACGACGACACCACTCCCCTCACCGCCAACACCGCGGTCGCTCTAACCGACGGCGACCGCATCCACCTCGGCGCCTGGACGACGATCACCGTGCACCGCCGGCCAGCGACGCCCTGACCGCGGCTGGCGGGCGGCTGGTGCCCCGTCTACCGTGCGGCCCAGATCCATGGGCGCCCGGTGGTCGGCAGTGACGCGACGGCGAGGTCTCCCCGCGGTGGTGGCGGCGCTCTTGGGCCTGGTCAGCTGCCAGGGGCGGCGCGTGCCCCCGCCGCCGCCGGCGGTGGTCGGGCCGGCGGCCATCCCCGACTCCCAGCCGGCCGTCGACGCGCCCCTGTTCGTCGGCCAGAACGCCTTCGCCGCGCCGCTGGCCACCCAGGCGCACTACACCCCGGCCCTGGCCACCGCCCGGGCCGACGGCGGCAACAGCGGCGTCACCGACGGCCCGGCGCCCCTCGGCCGGGGGCCGGTCACCGGCAGCGCGGCGTTGACGCTGCGACCGCCGCTGTTGTGGGACAGCTCCGGTGACCTCACCGCCGGCTGCCACGTCCAGCTCGCGGCGGGCCTCGGGGCAGACTGCCTGGCCGCAGTCACCGCATCGAGCCTCACCGTGCAGGCCCGCTGGCTCCCCCCCGGGCAGGACCTCAACCTGGCCACCGCAGTGGTCGACGCCTCCGAGCGCATCATCGTCACCAGCCGCCAGGGCCACCTGTTCGTGGTGAGCCGGCCCGACACCGGCGGATCGGGCTTCGACGTGCTGCGAGACGTCGACCTGAGCGGCCACCTGGCGCCGGGACAGGGGCTGCTCGCCGCCATCCCCGACGACTCGGGCAACCTGTGGTTCGTGACCGGCGGTCCGCCGGCGCCGGCTGGGTCGGCGGCGACCGGAGGCAGCACGGTCGGCTACGTGAGAGTGGACAACCAGGTGGTGACGACGACGCTGGCCGGTCAGACGACGGAAACCGGTTTCGCGGTCGATCAGGACACCGTGTATTTGGCCACCGCACCCGCGGGAACGGGCGCGTCCGGTTCGGTCTACGCCCTGACGGCGTCGGCCGGGCAGCTCCAAACGGTCTGGCGGGAGGCCTACGACGCCGGAACGGCCGGCAAGCCGGGCGCGCTGACGAGGGGGACTGCGGCATCGGTGGTGCTCCTCGGCTCCCAGTACCTGGCCCTTACCGACAACGCCGACGACCAGGCGCACCTGCTCGTCTTCTTCCGGGGCGTACAGCCCCCGGCACGCTCGGCGCCCACCACGTCGACCACCGCCACCGGGGCGGGGGCGACCACCACCGGGCCCGTCGCGGCGACTACGACCACCACCACCGCTCCGGGGGCGACCACCACCACCGCGGCGACGACCACCACCACCGGGCCGCCGGCGACGACCGGCACCGTGCCGCCGGCCGCGCTGGGCACCCCGGCCGATCCCCGCCTGGCGTGCCGGGTGCCGCTGTTCGCTCCCGGGGCCAGTGCGGTCGAGTCCGCCGTCATCGGCTACTCGTCGGGGACAACCAACAGCGTGATCGTCGCCAACGGCTTCGATGCCCCGCCGCCCCTCGCCGACCCGTCCAATGGCGGCCCGGACAACAGCATCGACGGGATGGCCCCCGGGGTCTCCCGCGTCGACGTGGCCCCGGACGGCTCAGGATGCCAGACGGTGTGGACGGCGCCCCTGCGGCTCAAGTCGTCGCCCGTGCTGGCCGGCGCAACCGGCCTCGTCTACGGCTACACCCAGGACGAGAGCCGGGCCAGTAACGGCACCTACATCTGGTATTTCGTCGCCGTCGATTACCGCAACGGGCGGGTCGTCTGGCAGCAGCGGGCGGGCGCCGGGTCGACCAAGAACGACAACCGCCAGCCCATGATCCTCGGTCCGAACGGCGTGCTCTACCAGACCGTGCCGCTCGGCCTGGTGTGGATGCGGGACGTCGCCAACCGCCCTTGACCGCACCGCGGCGGCGACTAGAAAGGAGCGACGCCGAGCGCGAGGAGAGTGAGAAATGGCCTATCCCGTAACCCACTTCGAGATCATCGGAACAGACGCCGCTGCCTTGCAGACCTTCTACCGTGACACCTTCGACTGGACCATCGACGCCAACAATCCCGTGAACTACGGCATGGTCGCCGCCGCCGAAGGCGGGATAAGCGGCGGCGTGGGGCCCTCGATGGACGGCAAACCCACGATCAACTTCTACATCGAGGTCCCCGACCTGGCGGCGGCCCTCAAGGACGTCGAGGCCCATGGCGGCAAGACGGTGATGCCGCCCATGGACGTTCCCGGCGGTCCGTCCATCGCCATGTTCAACGACCCGGAGGGCAACCGCATCGGTCTGGTCAAGGGCATGTAGGGACGGGCCCCGCCCGCCCGTTCCGGTCATTCATGGTGCTGGCGGGGGCGGGCCTGGGTAGCGTCTAGGTGATGGCTGTCACCGCGGACGACCCCCTGGGCCTGGCCCCGCCCATTGTCGACACCGAGTGGCTGGCCGAACCCAAGCGCCGCTCGCCGCTCTGGGTCGAGGCGCTCGCCATCGTGTGGCTGTGCTGGCTGTATGACGAGATCAACAATTTCTCGCCGTTGCGGCTCCATGCCGCCTTGGCCCATGCCAACAGCCTCCTGCACGTGGAGAACATCTTCCACATCAACCCCGAGCTCACCCTGAACGCCTGGGCGGCGGCCCACCGGGGCCTCGCCCTGTCGATGTCGGACTTCTACGACACCGCCCACTTCGTGGTCACCCTCGGCCTGGTGGCGCTGCTGTGGTGGCGCCACCCCGAGCGGTACCGGCCGCTGCGCAACACGCTGGTCCTCATCAACGTCATCGGGTTCCTCGTCTTCTGGTGCTACCCCCTGGCCCCGCCACGAATGCTTCCCGCCGCCGGCTTCCTTGACCTGGTGGCGGTGACCCATGCCTGGGGTTCGTGGCGGGCCAGCGCGGTGGCATCCCAGGCCAACGAACTGGCCGCCATGCCGTCCCTGCACATCGCCTGGGCGTGCTGGTGTTCCCTCGCCGTATGGCAGATCCTTCCCGGGCGGCGCTGGCGAGCCCTGGTGGTCATCTACCCGGTCATGACGGCGCTGGTGGTGATGGCCACCGCCAACCATTTCCTGCTCGATGTGGTGGCGGGCGTGGCAACCATCGTGGCCGCCGCCGCGCTGGCCCAGCTCCTGCACAAGTGGCGGCTCGCCCGCTGGCCGGGGTGGTCCGGTCCCCCGCCGATCCTGTCGCGGCCGACCCGGGACCGCCTGGTGGCGGCCCTGCGCACCGCGACCAAGGACCGGTCGGGGGGGCGACCCGCCCGGGATTCCGGTACGGATTCCCGTTCTAGGTAGGACCCTGAAAGGGCCCGTACGGATTCCCCGTTCTAGGGAATGGCGAGCTCGGCGGTAGCCGCCAACTCCGCTCGCAACTGGTCGATCTCCCGCTCGATGCGGGCGGCGTCGCCCGCCCGGCCTTGCACCTCGGCCCGGGTTCGCTGCTCGACCAGTTCGACGATCTGAAGCTCCAAACCCATGGCATGATCGGCTTTTTCCATTCCTGCCTCCGGATCGTGCCCTGCCGCCGGCCGGGTCCGCCGTCCCAGCCGGCGCAGGGCGAGTACTTGATCGGCTCCGTCATCAACGGCGCCGTGCTGCGGCGGATTGTCCTGCAGTTGTGGCTGGCCGATACCTACCCCGAGCGGGGCCATTCGCAACCTTCGGCAGCCGGCGGCGCCAAGGCGCGGCGCCGCCCGACCGCCGGCGGCACCCCGCTGGGGCGCCGCCAGCACCCTGCCGGAGGGCTCAGGCGATGCGCTGCGTCCAGAGCAGACTGGCGACGCCGGCGGCGGCCACCACCACCAGGGCGATGCCGGTGAACCACGCCGTGATCTCGTGGCGGTGGACGTCATAGCCGACGACCCGCCCGATCTGGTGGTACACCGACTTGAGCTGGTCGGCGCTTTGGGCGGTGAAGGTCTGGCCGCCGGTGGCCGAGGCCATCTGGGCCATGGCCGCCGGGTCGGACGGGACCGAGAGCGTCTGCCCGGCGATGGTGACCGTCCCGTCCTGGGTGCCGAAAGCGATGGTGTCGACCTTCACTCCGGCCTGGTTGGCCGCCGCCGCGGCGTCGGCGACGCTCTGCTGGGGACTACCGCCGTTGTGGCCGATGGTCGGACTGCCGTCGCTCATGAGGACAATCGCGCCGGGTGCCACCTTCCCGTCCGCCCCGGCCGGCACGGTCGTGACGGTGCTCAGGGCGAGGAGGATGGCGTCGCCGGTCGCCGTTCCCCCGCCCGGCTGCAGGCTGTTGATGGCCGCCAGGACCGACGACCGGTCCGAGGTCGGCGACACCAGGACGCTGGCGCTGGTCGAGAACGACACGAGGCCCAGTTGCACTCCTGAGGGGAGGGCGTTGACGAACTGCCGTGCCGCCTCCTGGGCGGCGGCCAGCCGGGTGGGGGCGACGTCATTGGCGATCATCGACCCGGAGATGTCGAGGGTCAAGACCACGGTGGCCCGCTGCTTCGGGGTGCGCTCCACCCGGGCGGGCTGGGCAAAGCCGAGGACGAGGAGGATCAGGGCGCCGAGGAGGGTCACCGACGCCACGTGGCGCTGCCAGCCGGAGCGGCGGGGCGCCACCGACGCCAGCAGGTCGACGCTGGTGAAGCGGACCGCCACCTTGCGCCGGGCCCGCTGGGCCAGCAGGTAGGCGA
The DNA here is from genome assembly GCA_036264135.1 of Acidimicrobiales bacterium. GTDB lineage: Bacteria > Actinomycetota > Acidimicrobiia > Acidimicrobiales > Palsa-688 > DATARN01. The sequence continues at coordinate 32,211 of DATARN010000101.1, read as the reverse complement.
CGAGCAGGGCGGCCGGGACGAGCAGCAGAAGCAGCCGCCACGAGGCAAGAAAGGTCATGGTCGGATTCCTCCGTGGTTCACGTTCATGGGTGCGTCACCGCCAGAGGCACGGCCGCCGCCGGCGGGTGTCAGGCTGGCGGCGCCGAGACGGGCGGGGCCGCCGGCGGGGTGGCCGCCGCGGGTGAGGGCGATGCGCCGGGCGGCGGTTGCCCGGCCGGTGCTGCGGCGGCGGCGCAGGAAGCGGGCCACGTCGGTCACCCAGTCTCGGCTGGTCGACAACTCGACGTGCTCGGCGCCCGCCTCCCCGAGCAGGCGGCGGATGTCGTCCTGGCGGGCGGCCACCGCGGCCGAGAATCGTTCCCGCAGTTCCGCCGAGTTCGTCTGGACGTGCATGCGCGTGCCCGTTTCGGTGTCCACCACGTCCAGCATGCCGACCGGCGGCAGTTCGAATTCCCGCGGGTCGCTGACCTGGACCGCGATCACCTGGTGGCGCAGGGCCAGCCGGCGCAGCGGGGTGGCCCAGTCGGTCGTGTCGAGGAAGTCGGAAACCACGATCACCTGGCCCCGCCGGCGTTGGGTGCGCTCCACCTGGGCCAGGGCGGAGCCGAGATCGGCACCCTGGGCCGGGCCCCGGTCGCGGCGGGGGCTGTCGTAGAGGACGGAGAGGGCGGCCAGCACCGCGCCCCGCCCACTGCGCGGCGGCAGGCGGACCAACTCGTCGCCGCCCGCGACGACCACGCCGAGGCGGTTGCCGGCCCGGATGGTGAGGAATCCGAACGCCGCCACCCCGGCCAGGGCCACTTCCCGCTTCTCGTGGTTGGCCGTTCCGAAGTCGAGGCTGGCGGAGCGGTCGACGACGATCCAGGTTTCCAGCTCCCGGTCGGCCTCGGTCGTGCGGACGTGAGGGGTCAGGACGCGCGCCGACAGGCTCCAGTCGATGCGGCGGGCGTCGTCGCCGGGGATGTAGGGACGGGCACTGGCCGGCTCGGTGCCCGGGCCGCTGGCGCGGGTCAGGTAGTCGCCGCTTACCAGCCCGTCGAGGCGCCGGGTCACGTCCAGTTCCAGCCGGCGCAGGAAGGCCGCCTTGTCGGCCAGTGCCCCCGGGGGGGTCGACGGGAGGGTCGGCGGGGCGCCTCGGGCCCGCGCCCAATGCCGCCAGCGCAGCCCGGCCGCCCGGCGAGCCGGGCTGGCGCCATGGGGCGGCGAGGCGGCGGTGGATCCCGGCGCCGCGACGTCGGTCACGACGTGGCCTCGTACGGGTTGGGTTCGGTGAGGTCAGCGCCGGCGGCCGCCCCAATGGCGGGACCGGCCGCCGGCGGTGGGCTCCCCGTGGCGCCGGTCGATCCCCACGAACCCGGCGACGGGGTGGTGGGCGCCGGGTCGGCCCGGCCGGCGCGAGTCTCGTCCTGGTGCGGCGCCACCCGGGGGGCGGGAATGGTGGCCAATACCCGGGCAATGACGGCGTCGACCAGCAGGCCGGCCGCCAGCCCGTCGTAGGTGAGGAGGAGGCGGTGGCGGAGCACCTCGGGTGCGACGTCGTACAGGTCCTGGGGCACCAGGAACCGCCGGCCCCGCAGCAGGGCCAGCGCCCGCCCCGCGGCCAGCAGGCCGAGGGTGGCGCGGGGGCTGGCGCCCAGGGCGATCTGGTTCTCCAGCTCGGGGAGGCCCCAGCGAGCCGGCTCGCGGGTGGCCATCACCAGCCGGACGGCGTAGTCGGAGACGGCGTGGTGCACGAAGACCTGCTCGACCAGGCCCTGGAGGGTGAGGAGAACCTCGGGCGAGAGCACCCGATCGGCGACCGGCGGCCGCACACTCATCCGCCGGGCGATCTCCAGCTCTTCGGCGTAGGAGGGCTGGTCGACGACGATCTGCATCAAGAAGCGGTCCCGTTGCGCTTCCGGCAGGGCGTACACGCCCTCCGATTCGATCGGGTTCTGGGTGGCCAGGACGAGGAACGGCTCGGGGACTCGGCGGGTGTGGCCGCCAATGGAGACCTGGCGCTCGGCCATCACCTCGAGCAGCGCCGACTGCACCTTGGCCGGCGCCCGGTTGATCTCATCGGCCAGGACGATGTTGGCGAACACCGGGCCCCACTCGATGTCGAACTCCTCCTGCGAGGGCCGCCAGATGCGGGTGCCCACGATGTCGGCGGGGACCAGGTCGGGCGTGAACTGGATGCGGGTGAAGGTGCCGCCCACCACTTCCGCCATGGTGGACACGGTCAGCGTCTTCGCTAGCCCCGGGACGCCCTCGATCAGGCAGTGGCCCCGGGCCAGGAGGCACACGAAGGCCCGCTCGACAATGCGGTCCTGGCCCACGATGACCCGCTTGATCTGGAAGAGGGCATCCTGGAGTTGGGCGGCGGTGTCGTTCACAGTTGATTCCTCCGGATAATGGGAAAGGGGGCGTTGGTCGCACGACCGCCGCCGCACCGCCCAGGGTGGTCGGGCAACCTCAAGGCAACCTGGTGAGAAGCTGGGAAGCAGGTAAGACCGTGGTGAACTCTTAGTGGACCTTCAGCGGAGTTTTAGATCCAAGGGCCAGACTGGCACGCCGGGAGGCGAAATGATGAGTCGCCGTCGGGCGAGTGGAGGACAACGATGACGGACGAAAGCCACCAATGGGGCGATAGCGGGCCGAAGGCCGCCGCCGGGTGGTACCCCGATCCCTGGTCGCAGGGACATCACCGCTACTGGGACGGCAGCGCGTGGACGGCGGGCAACTTCCCCAACGGCCCGGCCGGCGACGCCGGCGAAGGAGTCGACTCGGCCGAACGGACCAGCACCGTCGTCGCCCCACCCCGGTTCGAGCAATCCGCGCCGGAGTCCCTTCCCCCTCCCGGGTGGGCACCGCCCACCTATTCCTCCTGGGACCCCGCCCCGCCCGCCTTTTCCCCCGCCCCGGCGGCGGCCACCGATGAGCTGGCCTCCAAGCCCTCGCGGTTGCCTACCGGCATGGGATTCGTGGCCCTGGTGGTGGCGGTGATGCTGGTCGTAGGGGCGCTCGCCACCCTCGGCGGGTACCTGGCCTTCCGGCACAAGAGCTCCAGCCCGCCGGCCGCGGGGGCGGCACCGGGTGGGACCTTCCCGCCGTTCAGCGTCCCGGGGGCGGCGCCCACGACGGTGCCGGCCGACCCGGCGGCGGCGTCTCTGTCCTCGTTGGTGCTCAAGCAGGACGATGTGCCGCCCTCCGTCCTGGTGCAGACCGACGACCAGGGCGACCAGGTGTCCGCCACCGCCGGCACCCTGGACCTGTGCAACGGCACCTATCCCAGTGAATCCCTGCGCACCGCCCGCCTGCAGGTGTCGGCGTACGACGGCGTGGGCAACAGCCTGCTCAGCACCGAGGCGGTGTTGTACAAGAACACGGCGGCGTCGGAACAGGCGTTCTCCGAGCTGAAGTCGGTCGCCGCCAGCTGCCCGGCGACGCCGGTGGTGAGCCCCATCGGTGAGGCGACGGTGACGACCCATCTCAACGCCCCGCCCGACGCCAACTGGGCGCCGCCGCCGGCGTCGGTGTCGCGCCTGGCCTACGACTTCACCGCCGCCGACGCCACGACGACCACCCACTACGTCACCGTCTATCTCCGCCGCGGTCGCGCCCTGATGGGCGTCTACTTCCACGCCCCCGACTCGCCGCAGATCACCGTCGCCGGCCAGTCGACGATCGAGCAGATCGCCGGCGTCTTCGCCACCCGCCTGGCCCAGCTGCCGGCCTCGGTCGTCAACGGCTAGGTGGCCTTCCGGGGGTGTCACGGCCGAGCGCCGATCCTGAGAAAGTCTCACCGCAGCCACAGAAGGCGCTGATCCCGCTCTGAGGTTCGGGTCGTTCACTGATGATGTGATCGAAAACTCGCAATGGTCAAGCAGTGGTGGAACTGCGGTGCTGCCTCCCGAGTCCTCACCCGAATGGATTTCCGAGCCGCCGCCGTGGCAGAGCGGATGGCTCCCTCCGACCGCGCCGGGCGCCGGCGCCGGCGGTCCCCCGCCCTTCGGCCCGGCCGGTCCGCCGCCGGGCAGCACCCCGCCGCCCGCGCCCAGCCAGCCGGGCCGGCGCAGCGTGGCGATCGTCGTCGTCGCCGCCCTGATCGCCGCCCTCATCGGTCTTGGTATCGGGAGCCGCCTGGGGCACACGACCACCACGCCGACCGCCGCCGCCGCGATCACGCCGGCGACCGGCACGCCCGGATCGGGCGGTTCGGCGGCCACGACGCCGACAATCCCGGGCACTGACGGCAGCGCCGGCGGAAGCGCCACAGGTGGATCCACGCCCGCCGCCGGTGGCTCCACGCCCGCCACGGGCGGTGCCACCGCCGACCCCGCCGCCGTCGCCGCCAAGGTGACGCCGGGCATCGTGGACATCAACACCAAGCTTTCGTACCAGAGCGCGGCCGCGGCCGGCACCGGAATGGTGCTCACCTCATCGGGTGAAGTCCTGACCAACAACCACGTGGTGGACGGGGCCACGTCCATCTCGGTGACCATCCCGAGCACCGGCCGCACCTACACGGCCACCGTCGTCGGTACCGCCCCGACGCTCGACGTCGCCGTCATCCAGCTCACGGGGGCCTCGGGCCTGAAGACCATCCCGCTCGGCAACTCCGACTCGGTCGCGGCCGGCGATGCCGTGGTGGCGATGGGCAACGCCGGCGGCGTCGGCGGTGCCCCCTCCGTGGTCACCGGCACCGTCCGGGCCGTGGGCCAGACGATCACCGCCAGCGACCAAGGCGGGGCCAACGCCGAGACCCTGAACGGCCTCATCGAGACCGACGCCCCCATCGCCGCCGGCGACTCGGGCGGACCGCTGGCCAACAGCAGCGGCCAGGTCATCGGCATGGACACCGCCGCCTCGGTCAGCCGCCGGTTCAGCAGCGGGGCGACCGCGGCCTTCGCCATCCCGATCAACTCGGCGGTCTCCATCGCCCAGCAAATCGAGTCGGGTAAGGCCAGCAGCACCATCCACATCGGCCTGCCCGGCTTCCTCGGCGTCGCCCTCTCCAGCAACTCCACCGGCGGGGCGGTTGTGACCGGGGTGGCCTCGGGCACGCCGGCGGCGTCCGCCGGCCTCACCGCCGGCGACATCATCACCGCCGTCAACGGCACCACGGTGAGCTCCGCCCAGGACCTCACCACCGCCATGCAGGGCCATCACGGCGGTGACCGCATCCGTCTCACCTGGACCGACCCGTCCGGCGCCTCCCACACCGCCACCGTCACCCTCATCGCCGGCCCGGCGGACTGATCCCCCAGAGCGGCCGCCGGCCCAACCGTCCCCCCCGGTTGGGCCCGGCCACTCCCCCCAAAGCGGCCGCCGGCCCAACCGTCCTCCTCCTGCGGTTGGGTCCGGCCACCCGCCCGGCCGCCGGCCCGACCGAACCCCCCCTCCGGTCGGGCCGGCCCGGGGCCTGTGGATAACCGCCACAATCCACAGGCTTGGGCCTCTGGATGCCCACAAGGCGACCGGCGTACCGTCGGAGGCATGACCTTCGAGATCCGTTTGAAAGGCGGCGAGGCCGAGGTCATCGACGGCGCCGACACCTACCAGCAGGAGGGCCCGCTGACCACGTTCTTCCAGACGCGGCCCGGCCGGTCGGTCATCGACTGCTGGGCTCGGCGCCTCGCCAGCTACCGCACCGCCGACATCGTGCGCATCCGCTGCGACACGCCGGCGGAAGGGTAAATCGGCGGCGGTACACCGAATCCCGCTTCTACTCTGAAGCGGTGACGGGCGACGGATTGCCGGTGGTTGAAGCGCGGGGACTCACCAAGCGCTTCGGTTCCGCCACCGCCGTGGACGCCATCGACTTCGACGTGGCCGAGGGCGAGGCATTCGGCTTCCTCGGGCCCAACGGGGCCGGGAAGAGCTCCACCATGCGGATGATCGGCTGCGTCTCGCCGATCACCGACGGCAAGCTGCGCATCCTGGGCATGGACCCGGCGACCGAGGGACCCGCCATCCGGGGCCGCCTGGGCGTCGTCCCCCAGGAGGACACCCTCGACGCCGAGCTGACGGTCCGCGACAACCTGTTCATCTACGGGCGCTTCTTCGACCTGCCCCGCGCCGTCATCGCCGAGCGCAGCAGTCAACTGCTCGACTTCGTGCAGCTCCGGGAGAAAGCCAACGAGCGCGTCGAGAACCTCTCCGGCGGCATGAAGCGGCGACTGACCATCGCCCGGGCCCTCATCAACGACCCCGACGTGCTGTTGCTGGACGAGCCCACCACCGGACTCGATCCCCAGGCCCGCCACGTGCTCTGGGAACGCCTGTACCGCTTGAAGCAGGAACGGAAGACGCTCATCCTCACCACCCACTACATGGACGAGGCGGAGCAGCTCTGCGACCGGCTGGTCGTGATGGACAAGGCCAAGATCGTCGCCGAGGGGTCGCCCCAGGAGCTGATCGCCCGCTACTCGACGCGCGAGGTGCTCGAGCTGCGCTTCCCGGTCGACAGCCACGACTCGCCGGCGGAACGCGACGCCCTCGTCCAGCGCCTCGACGGGCTCGGGAGCCGGGTGGAAGTGCTTCCCGACCGGATCCTGGTCTACACCGACGACGGCGACGGCGCCGCCGCCCAGGTCCACGGGCGGGGCCTCTCGCCGCTGAGCATGCTGGTCCGGCGCAGCTCCCTCGAAGACATCTTCCTGCGCCTGACCGGCCGCACCTTGGTCGAATGAGCGCCGTGGACCACGCCGGCCCGGGTGCCGCCGACACGGGGACCGCAGCCCACGGCCACGGCCATCGCATCCTGCTGGCGACAGAGACGGCGGCCATGGCCTACCGCCGGCGGTGGCGCGGTTCGGTGTTCAGCACCGTCCTCACCCCGATCCTCATGCTGGCGGCGATGGGAGTGGGCCTCGGATCGCTGGTCGACCACGGCGCCCGTGATGCGTCGCTCGGCGGGGTCGGCTACCTGCGTTTCGTGGCACCGGGTTTGCTGGCGGCCGCCGCCATGCTCACCGCCGCCAACGAGGGGATCTACCCGGTGATGGAGGGCCTCAAGTGGCGCCGCACCTACTACGCCATGCTCGCCACCCCGCTCACCGTCACCGACGTCGCCCTCGGGCAACTGGCGTGGATCACGGTCCGTGTCGCCATGACCTGCGTCGTGTTCGTGATCGCCATCGTCGCCTTCGGCGCCGCCGGGTCGGCCAACATCCTGGTGGCGCTGCCCGCCGCCGTCCTCACGGGCGCTTCCTTCGCCGGTCCGGTGGCCGCCTTCGCGGCGTCGGTTGAGGGCCCGCAGGGGTTGGCCACGCTGATGCGCTTCGGCATCATCCCGCTCGAGCTGTTCTCCGGCACCTTCTTCCCCGTCTCGCAGTTGCCCGCCGTCCTGCGACCGGTCGCCTATGTCACCCCGTTGTGGCACGGCGTCGACCTCTGCCGCACCCTGGCCCTCGGACGGGCGACCCTCGCCGGCGCCGCCGTCCACACGCTCTACCTCCTCGCCGTGACAGCCGGGGGCGCCGCCCTCGCGGTGGCCCGATTCCGCCGGCGGCTGGTCGTGTGATGGCGCGCCACGAGCGGTCCCGCGCCGGGAAGCCGTTCATCGGCGCCGGCCGGGTCCTCGAACGCAACCTGACCGCCGGCCGCCGGATGTGGGCCATCATCCTCTCCGGCTTCTTCGAGCCGGTGTTCTACCTGTTCTCCATCGGTGTCGGGATCGGGGCCCTCATCGGGACCCTCACCGTCAACGGCCACCGCGTCACCTACCCGTCGTTCGTGGCGCCCGCCCTGCTGGCGGCTTCGGCCATGAACGGCGCCATCTACGAGAGCACGATGAACATCTTCTACAAGCTGAAGGAGGCCAACGTCTACGACGGCATGCTGGCCACCCCGCTCGAGCCGACCGACATCGCCGCCGGCGAGATCTCCTGGTGCCTCATACGCGGCGCCATCTACTCCGCCGGCTTCCTGCTGGTGATGCTGGCCATGGGGCTCGTCCACTCGTGGTGGGGACTGCTGCTGCTGCCCGGCGCCGTGCTCATCGGCTTTGCCTTCGCCGCCGCCGGCATGGCGTTCACCTGCTACATCCGCAGCTGGCAGGACCTCGATCTGGTCCAGCTGATCGTGCTGCCGCTGTTCCTCTTCTCGGCCACGTTTTACCCGCTGTCTACCTACCCGCCCGCCTTGCGGGCCGTGGTGCGGGTCACGCCCCTGTACCGCGGCGTCGACCTGTTGCGCGGGCTGTCGCTCGGCTCCCTCGGCGTGAACAGCGTGATCGACCTCGCCTACCTGGCGGTCGTCGCCCTCGCCGGCCTGGCCATCACCACCCGTCGCCTCCACCGCCTCCTGCTGCGCTGAGCGGCGCGCCGAGACCGGGCGGCGACCGGCGCGTCGGCGCTACGGCAGGGTGGTCAGCCCCATGAACTGCTCGTCGATCGCCTGGGCCAGCACCTTGTGCTCACGGCCGCGGTTGGCGATCCGGCGCCCGTCGCCCGTCCCCTGCAGGTAGCCCGTGAAGTCGTCGAGGGACCACACCCCGCCCAGGGCGATATAGACCAGCCAGAGGTCCTCGTTGGTCATTCCCAGAAAGCGGCGGATGCCGTCCATGGCGGCGGCGTCGCCCGCCGGGGCTCCCGCCGGCGATGCCGGGAGGTCGTCGTTCACCCGCCTATCCGGGGCCGGTGCCGGTGCCGTTGCCGTTGCGGTTCACGATCTCCTCGGCCAAGTCGTAGACCTTGCGGTTGCTGCGCTGCGATGCCCGCCGCAGGATGTCGAAGGCCTCCTCCGAGGAGACCCCGTCCTGGGCCATGAGGATCCCCTTGGCCTGGCCGATGATGTCGCGGTGCTCGAGGGCCAAGGCGAGGTTGCGGGCCAGGTCGGCGGCCTTGTGGTAGGCGCTGGCGTTGGCCAGGGTGATGGCCGCCTGGCCGGCAAAGACAATGCCGACCGGTTCGGCGTCGACGAAGGCTTCGACCGTGCTGGAGTAGAGATTGAGGGCGCCGACGGCCTCATCCACGGCCACCAACGGCAAGGAGAGCGAGCTCTTCACCCCGGACTTGACCACCGCCGGCAGGAAGGCAGGCCACCGGCTCTCACCATCGTACGAATCCACGCGGATCACCTGATCGGAACGCACCGCCTCCAGGCAGGGCCCTTCGTCCGCCGCGTACTGGTGGCGGTCGACCTCCACCGCGATTTCCGCGGTCGACACCGTGGTGCGGGGCTTGCCGCCTTCGATGATCGTGACGCTGGCGGCATCGCAGCCGGGAATGGTGCGCTGGGCCAGGTCGGCGACATCGTGCAGGGTCGCCTCGGCCGTCCGGCCGGCGAACAGAACCCTGGCTAACTCCTGAAGTGACCCTTCGAGGGTGGGTTCGTCGCTTCCTACCTCGAAGGACACGCGCGGTCCGCAGCTGAACAACTCATGAATGCTCCTGGGTCGGAGAGCCACCTGCCTCGTACCTAATGGTCGAGCCACAGGTGCCTGGTCATTCAAGCAATGCGACTTATGCGATCGGCAGATCGCCAAAGGGGACTCCGTCTGGACCCCAACACTACTCCTTGGCCTCGCCACCCCGTGCGGGGATCGGCCAAACGGCGCAACGATCTAGCGGCGGGCACCGGTCAGCCCCGCCTTTTGCAGCGTCAGGTTCAGGTCGTGGGGGTTGGTGGCCGCCGCCATGGCCTGGGGGAGGGTGACGAGCCCGTCGCGGAACAGCGCCGCCAGGCTCTGGTCGAAGGTCTGCATCCCGTACCACTCCCCGTCGGCGATGATCTCCTCAATCGACTCACCCCGGCCCCGGTCGGGGTCGACGATGCGGTCGGCGATGCGCCCGGTGACGACCATGGCCTCCACCGCCGGCACCCGGCCCTGCCCGTCGGCCCGCTCGATCAGCCGCTGGCTGATCACGCCGCGGAGGTTGGCGGCCAGCGCCAGTCGGACCTGGTGCTGCTGGAACGGAGGGAAGAAGTCGACGACCCGGTTCACCGTCTCCGTGGCGTTGGTGGTGTGCAGGGTGGAGAGCACCAGGTGGCCGGTCTCGGCGGCCGTCAACGCCGCCCCGACCGTCTCCAGGTCGCGCATCTCGCCGATCAGGATGACATCGGGATCCTGGCGCAACACCCGCCGCATGGCCTGGGCGTAGTCGATGGTGTCGCTCCCCACCTCCCGCTGGGCGACCATGGCCTGCTTGTTGAAGTGCACCACCTCGATGGGATCCTCGATGGTGATGATGTTGACGGCCCGGGTGGCATTGATTTGGTCGATCATGGCCGCCAGGGTCGTCGTCTTCCCTGACCCGGTCGGCCCGGTGACCAGCACCAGGCCCCGGTGCTCGCCCGCCAGCCGCCCGACGATATTCGGCAGGCCCATCTCCTCGATGGTCGGCACCACGGTGCGGACCCGGCGCATGACCAGCGCCACCGCCCCGCGCTCGCGGAAGGCGTTGACCCGGAAGCGGCCGATTCCCGCCGCCGACAGGGCGAAATCGGCGTCATTGGTGGCCTCGAACTCGGCCAGGCGGTCGGCCGGGAGCAGCTCGCGCACGACCTGTTCCAACTCGGTGGCCGACACGACGTCGGGTAGGGCGTCGACCAGTTGCCCGTCGATGCGCAAACGGGGCGGGGTATCCGACCGGAGATGGATGTCGGAGGCGCCCTCGTCGACCGCCAATTGGAGCAACAGGTTCATGTTGAGCACGTTGCTGCCATCGGGCGCCGCCGGAGGGGCCTTGACCGATTGTCGCCCTTCTCCGGTGGGAGGAAATCGCAGAAGCGCACCGTCGAGGGCCGATCGGCCTGGTTCTCCGCCCGGCGTGTAGACCCTGACCCGTGATCCCCCCGCCCCTCCCGACCGCCGTCGCGTCCGTCGCATCCGAGCAGGCTCGCCGCCACCAGCTGGCGGTCACCAAACGCCAGGCCACCGCCCTTTTGGCCGCGGTCACCGCCGTCTTCGCCGTCGCCAGCGTCTCGGGCAGCTCGGCGTCGTGGGTCGACTACGTGCAGGCCACGGCGGCGGCGTCCATGGTCGGCGGCCTGGCCGACTGGTTCGCGGTGACCGCCTTGTTTCGCCGCCCCCTCGGCCTCCCGATCCCCCACACCGCCATCGTGGTCGAGCGCAAGGATTCCTTCGCCCGCACCCTGGGAGAGTTCATCCAGCACACCTTCCTGACGCCCGAACTCCTCGTGGCCCGGGTCCGGGCGGCGGGGGTGGTGGAGCGGGCGGCGGCGTGGCTGTGCGACCCGGCCAACGCGTCGCGGGCGGCGGCCGAGCTGGCCCAGGCCATCGTGGCGGTCACCGACCTGCTCCGCGATGAGGACGTCCAGCGAACCATCGAAGGCGCACTGCGCCAGGCGGTGGCGGCGGTCCCGGCCGCCCCGGCCGCCGGTACCGCGCTGCGCTTCCTCACCCGCGACGGCCGGGGCGACCAGCTGCTCGACCAGGCGCTGGGCCTGGCGGAGCGCTACCTCCGCCAGCACCGCGACGAGCTGCGGCGTGCCCTCGGCCGGAAATCCCGCTGGTGGCTCCCCGGGGCGGTGGACCAAAGAATCTTCGACCGCGTGCTGGACGGGGTGGCCTCGGTGTTGGCGGACATGGCGGCCAACCACGACCACGAGCTGCGCCGGCAGTTCAACGCCCGGGTGGCCACGCTCGCCGACGACCTCGAAACGTCCCCCGAGCTGCGGGAACGGGGCCAGCAACTGACCCGGGACCTCCTAGCCCAACCGGAGGTCGAGGTCTGGGTCGCCGCCCTCTGGGCGGACCTCAAGCAGGCGCTGGAAGCCCAGGCGGCCAATCCCGCCTCGGTCCTCCGGCAGCGCCTGGCCGAGGGCCTGGTGGGCATCGGCCAGCGGCTCCTTCAGGATGGGGCCCTGGCCGCCAAGGTCGAGGCGGCCGTGGAGTCGGCGGTGGGGTACGTCGCCGAGCATTTCAACGGTGCCATCGCCGGCCTGGTGACCCACACCGTGGCCCGCTGGGACGCCGAGGAGACGGCGTCGCGCCTGGAACTGCTCCTCGGCCCCGACCTGCAGTACGTGCGGATCAACGGCACGGTCTTCGGTGCCGGCGCCGGGCTACTCCTCCACGTCGTGGCCCGCACCCTGCACTGACCAGGCGTCGTGGCGCGGCGCGTAGCCGAGCACGGCCCGGGTGGTGGAAAGGTCGAGGTGCTGGTAGCGGTTGTTGGAAATGCCGTTGGCCACGAAGTAGTCGATGCCGGTGGCCTCCACCGCGGCCACCACCAGCCGGGCGGCGTCGCCCGGGCTCAGCCAGGCGGCCAGGTTGCGGGGCGTGGCCGCCTCACCCGAGGGCGGCTCCGCCCCGAAGAAGGCGATGCGCAGCACGACGACGGTGGTGGACGATGACGAGGCCACCCACGACCCGATGGCCTCCGCCCAGGCCTTGGTGGCGCCGTACAGGTTGGGCGGCCGCACCCGGTCCTCGGCCCGGATCTGCCGGCCGGGCGGGTAGCCGGCCACCGCCTGGGCGCTGCTGGCCAGTACCAGCCGGTGCACCCCTTCGTCCATGGCCGCCTGGGCGATGTTGTGGGTGCCGATCACGTTGGTCGGCAACAGCGAATCCCACGTCGCCGCCGGACTCGGGTCGCCGGCCAGGTGCACCACCGCGTCGACGCCCCGGCACCGCTGCCGGCAGGCGTCGAGGTCGGTGACGTCGAGCACCTCCATGCCCTTGCCCGGGCGGTCGGTGGCGACCACGTCCCACCGCTCGGCCAGGGCGGGAAGGATGGCCCGGCCGATGGTGCCCGCCGCCCCGGTCAGCAAGAGACTCATGGGAGACGAAGATAGACGGGTGCGCCAAATCGCCATCCGCGACGACACGATCCGCCTGGGGCAGCTGCTCAAGCTGGCCCAGCTGGTCGATTCCGGCGGCGACGCCAAGGCGGTGCTGGAGACCGGCGGGGTCCGGGTGAACGGGAAGGTGGAGACCCGGCGGGGCCGCCGGCTGCAACGCGGCGACGAGGTGGTCCTCGGCGGCGACCAGGTCCGGGTGGTGTAGAAGGAGGGGGGAAAAGGGGGCCGGGCGGCGACGGACCCCTCCTGTCACCCGGCCCGGGCGGCCAGGACCCGATCGATGGTGGGCTGCCAGTACCCAATGGGGGGGCGGGGGGCGCCCACCACCTTGGCGTCGTCGTCCCAGCGCCGCAGCGCGATGGCGTCGGCCGCGGCCGGCAGGGCGGCGAACCGGGCCGCCCCGGCCGGTGTGAACGGACCGCCCTGCAGGGCGAGGCTGAGCCGCGACGCCTCCGAGAGGCGGGCCGCCCACCCCGGCTCGGCGGCCACCAGGTACCGCTTGGCCTGGACGTGCAGGGCCACGGGGCCGGCGACGGCGGGACCGAACGCCGCCGCCAGCACCGAGGCCCCGGTCTTCTCGTGCTCGTCGTCGCCCTCGGCCGGCGGGGCCAGCAGGTGGCCGATGTCGTGGAACAGGGCGGCCACGACCAATTCGTCGGCGGCGCCGTCGTTCGCGGCCAGGGCCGCCGTCTGGAGGGCGTGGTCGAGCTGGGTCACCTCCTCGTCGTAGTGGTCGAGGCCCCGGGTAGCCAGCAGGTGGCACAGCGCCTCGGCGGCAAGTTCGGTCACGCCCCGGCCATCCGGGCGAGGTACCAGTCGACGAAGGCGATCACGTCAGCAGGGGCTCGAGCCGGCGGGTAGCAGGGGCGTCGACACGGCGTGGTCACCGCTGGCATGGTTCCAGAATCCAGCGGTCGCCGCTCGGGAACGGAAAGATCCCGGCGGCGTCGTCGGGGTTGGCGCGGAGGCCGCCACCTCGTAGTCGCGCACCGTCGCCGGCTCCCACATCCCGCCCAGTCAAGGCCCCGCCGGCAACGGTGAGATGTCGGAAGGTCAACACCGGGGAAACGGAGCATGAACACTGCCCCCGCCCGTGGGCCCGGTTCGCCCGCCGGGGCGCCTCGTGGAAGGCTGCCGCCCGTGGAACGGGCCATCGTGGTGGGCGGCGGCGTCCTCGGCACCATGCATGCGCTCGCCCTGCGGCGCGCCGGGTGGGAGGTCATCCAGCTGGAGGCCGACGCCGCCCCGAGAAGCGCCTCGCTGCGCAACTTCGGCCTGATCTGGGTGGGCGGCCGGCGGGCGGGCGCCGAGCTGGCCGCCGCCCTCCGGGCCCGGGAGCTCTGGGAAGCATTGGCCGGCGACGTCCCCGCGATCGGCTTTCGTCCCGAGGGATCCCTGACGGTTGCCCTCGAACCGGCGGCCCTCCGGGTCATGGAGGAGTTCATGGGCTTCCCCGACGCCGCCGGGCGGGGCATCGAACTGCTGGGCCCCGCCGAGGTGCGCCGGGTCAACCCCGCGGTATGCGGCCCGGTGCTGGGCGCCCTGTGGTGCCAACGCGACGCCGTGGTGGAACCGCGCGCCGTGCTGGGGGCGGTGCGCGACCACCTCACCGCCCGCGGCGGGTACACCTTCCAGCCCGACACGACCGTGGTCGAGGTGGCGGGCGCGACGGTCAGCGACCACCGGGGGACGACCTGGCCGGCCGACCTGGTCATTGTGGCCACGGGTGCGGTCCATCACGGCGTTCGGGGCGTCGATCTCACCGCCGCCCCGCTGCGCCGCGTGCGGCTGCAGATGCTGCAGACCGAGCCCTACCCGGAGCGGCTGCCCACCTCGCTGGCCGACGCCGACTCCCTGCGCTACTACCCGGCGTATGCCGCGGCGTCGCTCGACACGCTGCCACCGCAGTCGCCCATGGCCGCCCGCCAGCATCTCCAGTTGCTGGTCGCCCAGCGGGCCGACGGCGGGCTCACCATCGGCGACACCCACCTGTACGACGAGCCCTTCGACTTCGACCTCGACGAGGCGCCGTCCGCCGAGCTGCTGGGCCGGGCGTCGCGGATCCTCGGCCGCGACCTGCCACCGGTCGCCCGGCGGTGGGACGGCGTCTACTCGCAGTGCACCGAGCCCGACGCGCTCTGCTACCGCAACCAACCGCAGCCGGGCGTGTGGGTCGTGACCGGGCCGGGCGGCCGGGGCATGACCTGCGCCCCGGTCATCGCCGAGGACACCCTCACCGCCGCCGGCGTCCTCCCGGCGTGATGACCATCGCCATCCAACCCATCCGACTCGCCTGCCTGGACATGGCGGGCACGACGGTCAGCGACGGCGGGGTGGTGGCCGAGGCCTTCACCCTGGCCCTGGCCACCGCCGGGCTGGAGCGGGGGAGTCCCGGGTACGACGAGGCGACGCACTACGTGCGCCAGACGATGGGCCAGTCCAAGATCGAGGTGTTCCGGGCCGTGTTCCCCGGCGACGAGCGGACCGCGGTCACCGCCAACGAAGCCTTCGAGGCCGCCTACCGGGTTCTCATCATGCAAGGCCGGGTCGCGCCCATCCCTGGGGCGGAGGAGACCTTCGATGCCCTGCGGCGCCACGGCGTCCAGGTCTGCCTGACGACGGGCTTCTCGCCCACCACCCGCGACGCCGTGCTGGCCGCCCTCGGCTGGGGCGACCGGGCCGACCTGGTGCTCTCCCCGGCCGACTGCGGGCGGGGCCGGCCCTATCCGGACATGATCCTGTGCGCCATTCTGCGCCTGGGCATCGACGACGTCCACGCCGTGGCCGTCGTCGGCGACACCACCAGTGACCTGCTCGCCGGCTACCGCTCCGGGGCGGCCATCGTGGCCGGCGTCCTCACCGGCGAGCAGGACGAGTCGGCGCTGGCCGCCGCCCCCCACACCCACCTGCTGGCCAGCGTGGCCGACCTCCCCGGGCTGCTCTTTCCCGGCTCGTGATGAACATCCTGCTGGTGACGTTCGACCAGTTCCGGGGGGACTGCCTCTCGGCGGCCGGCCACCCGCTGGTCGAGACGCCCCACCTCGACCGGCTGGCCGCCGACGGGGTGCGCCTGGCCCGCCACTACAGCCAGGCGGCACCGTGCGCCCCGGGCCGGGCGTGCCTCTACACCGGGACGTACCAGTTGACCAACCGGGTCATCGCCAACGGGACACCGCTCGACGACCGCTTCGACAACGTCGCCCGCGCCGCCCGCCGGGCCGGCTACACCCCGACGTTGTTCGGCTACACCGACACTGCGGTCGACCCTCGCACCGTTCCTCCCGGCGATCCCCGCCTGCGGACCTACCAGGACGTCCTGCCGGGCTTCGAGATCGGCGTCGAGTTGCTCGACGACCACCGCACCTGGCGGCAGTGGCTGGACGCCGCCGGCTTCGCCCCCACGCGCTCGGGCCGGGCGGCGGCCGCCAGCGAGCCCGACCGGCCGGCGGAGTTCGGTGTGTCGGCCTTCCTGACCAACCAGGTGGTGGCGTGGCTGGGCCGCCAGGACACCCCGTGGTTTGCCCATGTGAGCTACTTCCGGCCTCATCCCCCCTACGCCGCCGCCGGCCACTGGGCTCGCCGCTATCGCCCTGACGACGTCCCCGACGCCGCGCCCGCGGCCGCCCAACGGCACCCTTTTCACGATCGCCTCCTCACCGGGCCCATGGCGGCTCCCGCCGACGACCGGGCCCGGCGAATCCGGGCGGCGCAGTACTTCGGCATGGTCTCCGACGTCGACGAGCAGTTCGGCCGGCTGCGCGCCGCCCTCGAAGACCTCGGCATGTGGGGCGACACCCTGGTCATCGTGACCTCCGACCACGGTGAGCAACTGGGCGACCAGGGCCTGTTCGGCAAGGGCGGCTTCTTCGAGGCCAGCTACCACGTCCTCGGGATTCTGCGCCACCCCCACAACCGCCCCGGCACGACGGTGAACGGCTTCACCGAGAACGTCGACATCCTGCCCACCGTCTGCGCCACGGTGGGCCTCGACATTCCCGACCAGTGCGACGGAGACGCCCTCACCCCGTTTCTCTGGGGCGACACGCCGGCGGGGTGGCGCCGCGGCGCCCACTGGGAGTTCGATTGGCGGCCCGCCGGCGCGGCCGGCGCCGGCCAACCCGACCATCTTGCCGTGCTGCGAACACCTGACGCCGCCTATGTCCACTTCGGCGATGGCAGCGCCGCCGCCTTCGACCTGGCGGCCGACGCCGGCTGGGGCGCCCAGATCGTCGATCCCGCCACCCGCCTGGCGCTGGCCGAGGAGATGCTCACCTGGCGCGCCGGCCACGCCGACCGCACCTTGACCGGAATGCGCCTCGGTTGACTAGCGAAGGTGGCGGGACAGGTTGTTGGCGTCGGCGTAGTTCAACACGGTGAAGGCGACGGCGTCGGCCCGGTAACGGTCGTCGGACCACTCGAGGCCCCGGCCGGTGGGGTCGGAGGTCAGCCGCCGGGCTCGCAGCAAGGCGCTGCCCCGCCGCACCGCCAGCAGCCCGGCGTCCTCGGTGTTGGCGCCCAGGGCGTCGATCGTGTGGCTGGCCCGGGTGAACACGTACCCGTGCCCCGTCAGGGTCTCGGTGATCGACTGGTGATCGGTGTTGGTGGCCGCGACGATCCGTCCGAGGTCCTCGGGGTACGTCGCCCGCTCCACCATCACGGGGCGGGCCCCGAGAAAGCGCAGCCGCACCAGCCGGGCAACCGTCGTATCGGGCGCCACGCCGAGTCGGCGCCCCTCCTCACCGCCCGCCGGGCCCCACGCCAACCGAATCATCCGCGCTGACGGCTCCTCGCCGATCGACCGGCCCCACAGGGAAAAACTCACCAGACTTTCGAAACTTTGCAGTCGGGGCGCGTCGATGACAATTCGGCGGCTGCCGCGACTCGAGGTGATAATCCCCTCGTGTTGCAGCTGAGCGTAGGTTTGGCGAATCGTGCCGCGGGAAACGCCGTAGCGCCTCATCAATTCATTTTCCGAAGGTAAACGTGAACCAGGTGGATACTCGCGGCCGAGGCCGATTGCCGACCGAATTTCGTCGGCGACGCGCCGGTAGGCAAAGTCGGCGTCGCCGTGGGCGGAAACCACGACCCATCTTCCCGCAAACTCACGAGGACGTAGGTGAATCGCAAGAGAACGCACAATGAACAGTAGTGGACTTGACCGCCGACATGGCTAGACATGTCTCGGGCCCGGCGCGAAGCTTCAGCCGACGGGTGACTCGGGAGGGGTAATGCGTAAAAGGCGGGTTTTGGTGGCGGGTGCGGCAGTGCTGGTATTGACCGCCGGGGCCTGCGGATCATCCAAGTCCACGACCGCTACGACCACGGGCACGACAGCGGACGCGTCCAAGGCGAAGTCACTCTCCGATTTCGGCGGCATGACCAATTTGGTCGCAGCCGCCAAAAAGGAGGGGACGCTGAACGTCATTACCCTCCCGCGGAACTGGGCCAACTACGGCACCATCATGGACGGGTTCACCGCCAAGTACGGCATCAAGATCAACGACGCCAACCCGGACGGGTCGAGTCAGGACGAGATCAACGCCGTTCAGCAGCTGAAGGGCCAGGACCGGGCGCCCGACGTGCTCGACATGGGCACCTCCTTCGCCATCACCAACACCAACCTGCTGGCCCCCTACAAGGTGGCCTCGTGGAACGACATCCCCGAGGCCAACAAGGCGCCCGACGGGTCCTGGTGGGATGACTACGGCGGGTTCGTGGCCATCGGGTACGACACGGCCAAGGTCACCACGCCCCCCACCTCCTTCGCCGACCTCACCAAGCCGATCTACAAGAACCAGATCGCGATCAACGGTGACCCGACCCAGGCCAGCGCCGCCTTCTCCGCGGTGTACGCCGCCGCCCTGGCCAACGGCGGCTCCTTCGATGACATCACCCCGGGCATCACCTACTTCGCCAACCTCCACAAGTCCGGCAACTTCGTCCCCGTCAAGGGCGGGGCGGCCACGGTGCAGAGCGGCCAGACCCCCATCCTCATCTGGTGGGACTACCTGCAGGCCTCCGAGGTCGCCAGCCAGGTGCCGACATGGAAGGTCGTCATCCCGACCGACGGCCACTACGCCGCCTATTACACCCAGGCCATCAGCGCCACGGCCCCCCACCCCGCCGCCGCCCGCCTCTGGGAGGAGTACCTCTACTCCGTCCAGGGCCAGAACCTGTGGCTGCAGGGCGAGGCCCGTCCCATCGAGCTGACCGCCCTAGTGCAGAACGGCACCGTGGACAAGGCGGCCTACGCCAAGCTGCCGGCGGCACCGACGGGCGTCAGCTACCCGACCGAGGACCAGCAGACCAAGGCCAAGGCGGCCGTTTCCCAGAAGTGGGCCGGGGCGATCGGCGGCTGACCGGGTGTCGGTAGCAGGGCGCGGCGCCGTCGCCCTCCGGGTGCGGCGCCGCCTCGGTGTCCTTCTTCCCTTGGCGCCCTTCGCCGCCTACGCCGTCCTTTTCCTCGGCCTGCCGACGCTGGCGGTGGCGCTCGGCGCCTTTCAAAAGCACAGCGGCGGCTGGACCCTGAACAACGTGCGGCTGGCGTCGCGTGGCGTCTACCGCAAGGGCTTCATGACCAGTCTGGAATTAGCCACCATCACCGCGGTTGTGCCCGCCGTGCTCGGGGTGTTCCTGGCCTACGCGGTGCATACCGCCCGACCCACCAGCGCACTCAAGCGCGTTGTGTCGACGGCGTCGGGCGTGTTCGCCAACTTCGGTGGCGTCCCGCTCGCCTTCCTGTTCATCGCCTCCCTTGGTAATACCGGATTGGCGACAAAGTGGTTGAATTCTGTTGGCCTTAACCCGTACAAGCACGGTTTCAACCTCTACGCCTTCAGCGGCATCGTCCTGGTGTACATGTACTTCCAGATCCCGCTCATGGTCCTGGTGATAACGCCGGCGTTGGAAGGCCTGCGCCCGGCCTGGCGGGAGGCGGCGCACAACCTGGGCGCGAGCAGCTGGTCGTATTGGCGCCACGTCGGCGTTCCCGTCCTGCTGCCCTCTTTTCTCGGCGCCCTGCTCCTTTTGTTCGGCAGCGGCCTTTCGGCCTACGCCACCGCCGAGGCGTTGACGAATGGGAGCGTCGCCATTACCTCGATCCAGATCGGTTCGTTCTTGAACGGGAACGTCATCTCCGGCCAGGAGAATGTCGGCAAGGCGCTGGGGTTCGGGATGATCGTGGTCATTTTCTTCGTAATGCTGGTGTATGCCACCTTGCAACGGCGGGCCTCGCGATGGCTGCAGTAGCGTCCCGCGATCTCGGGGCACCCCTTCTCGAGGCGCCGGCCGCTCCCAGCGCTCCGGGGGGCCGGCGGGGCCGGACGCCGCGGGTCTGGCGGTTCGTCGTCCTCCTCCTGGCCGGGCTGTATTTCCTCGTGCCCCTTTATGCCGCCCTGCGCTTCGCCCTGAAGACGTCGCAGGGCCGCACCAGCATCACCGCCTTCACCAGCATCCCCCACCAGCAGGGCTTCATGCCCGCCTTCACCCTGTCGTTGCGCTTGGCGCTGGTCACCACGGTGATCACCTTGCTGCTGATGGTGCCGACCGCCGTCTATGTCCACCTGCGCCTCCCCGGCCTTCGCCGGCTGTTCGACGGCATCACCATCCTTCCGATCGTCATCCCGCCCGTCGTGCTCATCGTGGGCGTACTCCAGGTCGCGCCCCGCCGGCTCAAGGGCACGCCGTACCTGCTGGCCCTCGAGTACGCGGTGCTGGCCATGCCCTTCGCCTACCGGTCATTGGACGCCGGCCTGCGGGCCATCGACCTGAAGACGCTGTTCGAGGCGTCCCGCTCGCTCGGCGGCGGCTGGTTCAAGACGATCCTCCGCGTCGTCCTACCCAACTTGCGCGCCGCCCTGCTGGCCGCCACGGTCCTCACCGTCGCCCTGGTCCTCGGCGAGTACACCATGGCCAACCTCGACCAGTACGCCACCGTTCCCGTGTGGATCGTCTCGTTCGACCAGGACAACTCGCATGTGTCGGTGGCGGTGTCCCTCCTCGCCCTGGTGGTGACCTGGGTGTTCCTGCTGGCGATATCCTCCCTCGGATGGCGCCGCTCCCGCCGGGCCGTTCGGGCGGGGTTGGCGTGACGGCCGTGACCGCAGCGGCGGTGGGCGCCTCCCCCGACTCCGCTCCCGGCTCGGGGACGGGTACGGCGTCGGGATCGCCCGTCGAGCTGGTCGACCTGTGCCGATCCTTCGGGGCGACCCGGGCCCTTGATCACCTTTCCCTGACCGTCGCCCCCGGCGAACTGGTCGCCCTGCTCGGCCCCTCGGGGTGCGGCAAGACCACCGCCCTGCGGGTGCTGGCCGGCTTCGAGACCGCCGACTCGGGACGGGTGGTCGTGCAGGGACGGGAGATCAGCCGGGTCCCCGCCCAGCGCCGGGACATGGGGATGGTCTTCCAGAGCTACAGCCTCTTCCCCAACCTGAACGCCCGCGACAACGTGGCCTTCGGGCTGCGCATGCGGGGCCGCAAGTCGGCCGACCGCCGGGCCCAGGCGGCCGAGATGCTGGAGCTGGTCGGCCTGGCCTCCCAGGCCGACCAGTACCCTCACCAGCTGTCCGGGGGCCAGCAGCAGCGGGTGGCGTTGGCCCGGGCCCTGGCCATCGAGCCCAGCGTCCTCCTCCTCGACGAGCCGCTGTCCGCCCTCGACGCCAAGGTCCGCCTGCAGCTGCGCGACCAGATCCGGGCGCTGCAGACCCGTCTCGGCACCACGACGCTGTTCGTGACCCACGACCAGGAGGAGGCGCTCTCCATGGCCGACCGGGTCGGGGTCATGCAAAGCGGGCGCATCGAGCAGATCGACACCCCGAGCGCCCTCTACGAGAACCCCGGCTCCCCCTTCGTGGCCGAGTTCGTGGGCCTCATGAACCGCCTCCCCGGCACCGTCGACGGCGCCGGCGCCGCCGTCCTCGGCCGGGTCCTCCCCATCCGCAACCAGCACCGCTTCCCCCTCGGCACCTCCGTCGACGTCCTGGTCCGCCCCGAGGGTCTCGGCCTCACGCCGGCGGAGGACGGCCGCCACGAGGTGGTGGCCAAGACGTTCCTCGGGTCGCTCACCCGCGTCAGCGTGGCGGTCGACGGGCGGATGGTGCTGGTCGACCAGCCCAGCGAGACGGCGGCCCGCCTCGTCCCGGGCCACCGGGTGGACGTGGCGGTGGTCGGCGCCACCGTCCTGGTGGCCGACTCCACCCCGCCGGCCGCCGTCCCGGCAGCGGCCACCGTGGCCGCCGACCCCTCCTAGCCGGCGCCCGCTCCCGGCGCCCCGTCCCCGGCGGCCTCACGGGCGCCGGCGGCGCCGGTGCCCCGCTGCCGCCCTTTCCCGGCCGCCGGCCGGGCGAACTGTGAGCAACGGTGGTTCTCAGCACCGCCGTTGCCATATGTGGTCGGTTTTGGTGCTGAGAACCCTGGCTGCTCACAGTTTCGGCCCGATGGGTAGGTTTGACGCCCATGGAGGACACCGCGGCGGGGCGCTGGGAGCTCCTGAGGGAGGTCATCGCCCTGACCGACGCTCCGGGGACGGAGTACGCCCAAACGACCGGGCCGGCGGCCGAGCTGATCCGCAACGCCGGCATCGAGGTCCGCCAACACACCGGGAAACCGCCGGAGTGGTTCACCTCCAAGACGCTGGCCGAGTGGCTCCTGGGCTCGTACCTGGACATCGTCGCCACCGAGTCGTGGTTCGCCATGGACCCGTGGCTGAGCGTGGCCTCGGAGCGGCTGGCGGCCGCCGAAGCGTCCCCCTAACGCCGCGGGTCGCGCTCGGCCAACTCCCGGAAGGCGTCGGGTACCCGCCCGTCGCCCGAGAACACGACCGTGGCGTAGCCCACGGCGTCCCGGCCGAACTGGGCGCGGATGGAATCGACGGACCGGTCGACCGCCCAGCGGGCGGCGCCCACCCGGCTCCCGGGACGCACCGCCGCGCCGGCAACCGGCAACTCGAGCTGCAGCGCCGGCTGAGCGACCAGCTTGGACACCGAGACGGCCAAGAGAGTGATGTCCCGCTCGTCGGGGTGGCCGGCGATCACCGCGGTAGCCAGGCCCATCGCCACCTCGGTAAGCGTCAGGGTGGTGGCGATGCCTTCCGGCAGCGTCACCGCCCGGGTCACGGAACGCAGGCCCGGGAACCGCACCCGCACCGTGATGGTCCGCCCGGCGCAGCCCGCCGCCCGCAGCCGGCCGGCGACCCGGTCCGCCAGGTAGCCGAGCGTGGTGCGCAACAGGCGCTCCGTGATCGGCTGGCGGCCGAGGGCCGACTGGGCGCCGACGGATTTGGCCCGCCGCTCCCCCTCCACCGTCCGAGGGTCGGCGTTCACGGCCAGCGACCCCAGCTTGGCGCCCGCCGCCTCTCCCAGCAGACCGCGCAGGACGGGATCGGCGGTGGCGGCCAGCTCGCCGATGGTGCGGATGCCGAGGGCAGAAAGCCGGGCCTCCGTTGCCGGCCCCACGCCCCACATCAGCCCTACCGGAAGGGGGGCGAGGAACGCCTGCTCGTCTCCCGGTTCCACCACGACGAGGCCGTCCGGCTTGGCCACTTGGGAGGCGATCTTGGCCAGATGCTTGGTGGCCGCCACCCCGACGGAGACGGGCAGCCCGATCTCGGCCCGCACCCGCCGGCGGATGGCGGCGGCGATCGCCGCCGGGGGCCCGAACAGGTGGACGGCGCCGCGGACGTCGAGAAACGCCTCGTCGATGGAGATTCGTTCCACCAAGGGCGTGAAGTCCCGGCACACCTCCATGACCGCGTCGCCCAGGCGCTGATACTCGTGGAAGTGGCCGCCCACGAACTGCAGGTGGGGGCAGAGCCGCTGCGCCCGCCAGCCGGGCATGCCCGCCCGCACCCCGAACGCCCGGGCTTCGTAGGAGGCGGCCAGCACCACCCCGGACCCGACGGCAATGGCCCGGTCCCGCAGCGACGGGTCGAGGAGTTGTTCGACCGAGGCGTAGAACGCGTCGAGATCGGCATGGAGGATGGTGGCCCGGCGGGACGCGTCCATCGGGGAACCATCCTACCGGAACGTATGTTCGGAGGCCCGAACCGCCTCCTTTCCCCACCCCTTAAGGCACGAGGGCGACGGCGGCGGCGATCAGATCGACGCAGCCGTCCAGCGGCACGGTCGTGCTGTCCATCAGCAGGTGGTAGAGGGCGGGACCGGCGTTGTCGCGGTCGTAGAAACGCCGGACGTACAGCGCCCGCGTCCGGTCGGTTTCCGCCTGGCGCCGGCGGGCCTCGTCCTCGGATATTTTCTCGATGCGGGCGGCTTGTGCCACCCGGGCGTCGCGCGGACCGTCCAAGCGGACGTGGAAACACCCGGGTGCCCGGCCCAGAAAGGCGGCGGCGCCCCGTCCGAGGACGACCCCGCCGCCGCTCTCCAGCAGGTGACAGACGAGTCGTTCGTTCTCGACGCGGAAGCGCTCCTCCTCGGTCAGGCCGTCGGGTGGGGGCGGAAGGCTGACGCCGATGACGGGCGGGAGCCGGGCGGCGGCGGCGATCAAGCGCGGCAGCCAGCCGGCCTCGCGCTCGTCCTCGGACAGTCCCTCGCTGAGCTGGTGAACCGCCGAGGGGACGACCAGCCGGTCCACGAATGGCACCCCGAGGCGCGAAGCCAGGGCCGGGGCGACGACGCTGCCGCCCGCGCCGTACGTGGCGGAGATGGTGACCAGCCGGATCGACGTCATCGACCGCTGGCGCCCACCGCGGCCCGCTCCGGCTCCGGCTCCGAGGCGGGCGCGTCGGGGGCCACCGCCGGGGTGTACACGTACCGACCCCCGCGAAGCCACGACGCCGCCGCTGCCACCAGGCACATCACCACCGAGGAGACAAAGGCCAGGCGCAGGCCGTGCATGAAGGGGGTGGAGATCAGGCGGGGGAAGAACGTCTTGCCGGTGATGAAGGCGGCGCGCGCCGGCGGCAGGGAGGCCAGCACGTGGGGGCCGAGGAGCGACGACATGGGATTGAAACCGAGGAAGGCGGCGAACAGGCTGCCCACCGGGGGAAGGTGGGCGGCCGCGGTCGCGGCCGGGCCGGGGACGCCCTGGGCCAGCAACTGGGCCCGCATGACCGTCGGCAGCGTCGCCGCCAGGCCGGCGATCATGAAGGAGAAGAACAGCCCGATGGAGAGCACCATGCCGCTGTTCTGGAAGGTGGCCCGCATCCCCGAGGCGGCGCCGCGGTCCTCCGGAGGGACGGCATTCATGACCGCGGTGGTGTTGGGTGCGGCGAACAAACCGAATCCGACGCCGTTGAGCAGCAGGAGGAGAGCAAAGACGGGATAGCCGAAATCGGCCGGCAACTCCATCAGCAGCAGGAACGTGGCGGCGGCCAGCACCATCCCGCCGGTGGCGAAGGGGCGGGCCCCGTAGCGGTCGGACAGCGCCCCGGAGATGGGCCCGGCGAGCAGGAAGCCCCCCGTCAACGGCAGCATATAGATCCCCGCCCACAGCGGCGTGCGCTCAAAGCTGTAGCCATGCAGCGGAAGCCAGATTCCCTGTAGCCAGATGATCAGGATGAACTGCAGGCCGCCCCGCCCGATGGACGCCAGCAGGCTGGCCAGGTTGCCGGCGAGGAAGGCCCGGATCCGGAACAGGCGGAGGTCGAACATGGGCTCGGCACTGTGCAGCTCAATCGCGGCGAACGCCAACAGCACCACGACCCCGCCGATCAGCGCGGCCAGCACGGCCGGGCTGGTCCAGCCCATCGTGTGGTGGCCGTAGGGCTGTATGCCGTAGGTAATGCCGATGAGGATGCTGACCAGGCCGGCGGCGAACGTGAGGTTGCCCCACCAGTCCAGGCGGGCTCGACGACCGCCGGCGGTCTCCCGCAGCTTGAGATAGGCCCACACCGTGCCGAACAACCCGACAGGCACGCTGACCCAGAAGACGAGCCGCCAATCGATGTCGGCCAGCAGGCCGCCGGCGATGAGCCCGATGAACGAGCCCGAGATCCCGGCTATCTGGTTGATGCCCATGGCCATCCCCCGCTGCTCCACAGGGAAGGCGTCGGTGAGGATGGCGGTGGAGTTGGCCATGAGCATCGACCCGCCAATGCCCTGGACGATGCGCATGATGATCATCTCCATCGCGCCGGCGCCGCCCGTGCTCCAGGTCAGGGACAAACCAATGGAGGCCACGGTGAAGATGGCAAAACCGGCGTTGTAGATGCGGACCCGGCCCAACATGTCGCCGAGCCGGCCGAGGGTGACCACCAGCACGGCGGTGACGACGAGGTACCCCTGCAGCAGCCACAACAGGTAGCTGATGTTGGACGGCTGGAGGGGGTTCAGGTGGATGCCTCGAAAGATGGCGGGCAGGGAGATGATGACGATCGAGGCGTCGAGGCTGGCCATGAACACCCCGAGCGTGGTGTTCGACAGGGCGATCCACTTGTAGCCGGGGTCGGAGTCCACCTTCTCCGCCTACCCGGCCCGCGGCCCCCGACGCCCCCTGTCTACGTGGTTCTCAGCTGCGGCTCATCGCACCTCGGCGACGAGCAGGCGGTTCCCCTCGGGGTCACGGAACCAGAACATCGGCGGGACGGCGTCGCCGAATCGGCTGATCTCGGGGTCGACGTCTGCGCCCAGGCTCTTGAGTTGGGCGTAATAGGCGTCGACGTCGTCGGTCTGCAGCGAGATTCCGGTCTCCTCGCCGCCCGTAATCGCCGTGGGGCCGGGGGGAGCGAGGGCGATCACCGTGTCGGCGCCGGCCGGGGCCACCTCGATCCAGCGGTTGCCGTCGCCGAACGGCACGTCGGCGCGAATCTCGAGCCCAACCACGTCGGTGTAGAACGCCAGGGCGCGGTCCTGGTCGGCGACAGGAACGATGACGTTGGCCAGCTTGCTCACTCGGGTGCTCATGGTCTTTCTCCTTCAGGGGTAGTGGGTTGTCACTCGGATTGCCGAGTGGCGGCCGCCAACATCGACAGCCGGGCCGAGATTTCTTCGCCCCCTCCCTCCGGCAGCCCCATGGCCCGTCGTCGAGATGCTTGGTGTCAAGGTGCGCCTGTCGTTTATGCCCGTTTGGCAATGGGTATCGGCCGAAACAATCGGCGACGACAGGGATGGAGACGGAGTGCAGCAGCAGCCGCAGGAAACGAACAGTCCTGGCCGGACAGGCACCGGCCTGCAGGAACCTCGCAGCGCCGGTGGAGACGTCGGCGCCGGGGAGGCGCCCCCCAGAAGGACCCGGATCGCCAGGTCGGCCGTCGGCGCCGGGCAGGAGGTGGCGACTGTTGCGAACGACCGGGCGCGGGACGCGGCCCGGGTCGCGGCGGACCAGGTGCAAGGCGTCGCAGGCACCGCGGCGGAACGGACCCAGGACCTGGCGGGGACGATCAAACAGGAAGCCAGCCGGGTCACCGACGAGGTGACGACGCAGGTCCGCTCGCTGACCGAGGAGACCAAGAGCCAGGTCGAGGCCCAGGTGCGGGAGGCCGCCTCTCGTGTGGGTCACGGCTTCTACCAACTGGCCGAGGAGGCCCAGGCACTGGCCGAGGGACGGCCGGCCGACGCGCCCAACCTGGGCGAGTACGTCGGACGGGCCGCCGAGCGGCTGTTTGCCGCCTCGGACGGCATCAACGGTCTGGCGGAGACCATCGACCAGCGCGGTATCGAGGGGCTGGTCACCGATGTGCAGCGCTTCGCCCGCCGGCGACCGGCGGCGTTCCTCCTCGGGGCGACCGTGGCCGGTTTCGGTGTGGGTCGCATGATCCGCAACCGCGACGCGGCGTCGCCGCCGGCGCCGGGCGGCGACGGCCGGCAACCCCCCTTGCGGGAACCTCCGGTCAGGGCGCCCGCACCGCCGCCGATGAGAGTGGGAGGTCGATAAATGGCGGTCAACTACTCCGGGTCGAGGAGTTACTCGGCGCCGCAGAACTCGGGGCCATCCCAGAGCTACCCGCCGCCGTGGAACTACTCGGCGCCCCGTGACTACTCGCAGCCCCCCGGCGACCCGTCGGCCGGTGCGACCAAGGAGGAGCGGCCCATCGGCGAGTTGTTCGCCAACCTCGGCGGCCAGGTTTCCCTGCTCGTGCAGAAGGAAATCGAACTGGCTCGGCTCGAGGTGCAGGATCAGGCATCCAAGGCCGCCAAGGCGGGCGCGATGTTTGGGGCGGTGGCCGTGGTGGTCTTCCTGGCCAGCATCCTGGTGTCATTCGCCGCCGCGTGGGGCCTGGCGGAGGTCATACCGACGGGATTCGCTTTCCTCGCCGTCGGCGTTCTCTACGCAATCGTCGCCGCCGTGCTGTTCGCTCAGGGGCGGCGCCGCCTGCGTCAGGTCAAACCTGTCCCGGCGCAGACCATCAAGACACTCAAGGACGATGTCGACGTGGCCAAATCCTCGGTATCGCGAGGCATGAGCGGGCCGCCGTCAGAACTACACGGGCGAAGGGAGTACGGGAAGTGACCAGCACCGATGACGTACGGCGGGACATCGACCGGGTGCGCGGCGACCTGGGCCAGACCTTGGAGGAGCTAAGCGACCGGGTGGCACCCGCCAAGGTTGTGGCCCGGACCAAGGAGAACGTGGCCGAAAAGGTGGAGGAAGTAAAGGAGAAGGTCAGCCCGACGCGCGTCGCCAGGCGGCAAGGAGACAAGTTGCGGGACGGTTTTCGACATGTGATGGGCTTCTCCAATGACGGGCCGGATGCCGTGGGCGGTGGGGGCGACGGCGGATGGTCCGGAAACGGCGGCAGCCAACCGGGGACCGATATCGCCGGGCGTGCCGGGGACGCGGCCCGATCGGCTCTGGGCACCCTTCAAGACGCCCCCAACGCCGCTCGCCAGCGCGCCGAGGGCAACCCGATGGCCGCAGGATTGCTCACGTTCGCGGCCGGATTCCTGTTGGCCTCGATTCTGCCGCCCACGGAAAAGGAACAGCAGCTGACCGACCGGCTACAAGAAGGCATCCGGCCTATCGCCGAGGAGGCGAAGGAGACCGGGAAGCAGATCGGTCAGAAGCTGGGGCAGTCCGCCCAGCAGAGCCTGGAGCAGGTGAAGAGCGTGGCGACCGACGCCACCGAGCGGGTGAAGGCCGAGGCGGCAAGCTCCGTCGACGAGCTGAAGGAGGAGGCGGCAGGCTCGGCAGCCGAGATCAAGGGCGAGGTCCAAGAGGCCGCCGGAGACATCCGGGGCCACGCCGAAACGGTCGCCGCCCAGACCAAGGACGAGATCTCCGATTCTTCTGACGATCCTTCGGCCGAACCTATCGCCGTCCCCGCCGTACGCCGACCTCGCCCGCGCCAGCCAAGGATCTATGGCGGCTAGGTCCCGCCCGGCAGGGCCGGCGCCCGACGACGAACTGAAACCCCGGGACGTCATGGTCCTGCGCCTTCTGTCCGAGGGTTACTCGGTGGCGGATATCGCCCAGGAACTGGACTACGCCGAGAGCACGATCAAACGAGAGGTCCACCTCATCGTCCGCCGACTGGGTGCCCGCAACCGCACCCATGCGGTTGCCATGGCGGTCCGCGCCTCGTTCATCTAGTCCGCCCGTCGGGCGCCGGAAGCATGGCGCCGGCAGGGTCGTACCCGACTGGCGCCGGCAAGGTCGCACCCGACTTCGCCGGCAGGGCTGTTCCGGACTTCGCCGGCAAGGTCTTACGAGACCTTTACCCGGCTCTGCCAGGTTCTTGCCCAACCGGCCCGTACGGTCGGGGCCGTGCGGGTCAATGCCAGCGAGGTCGGGAACGGAACTCTGAGCGATTTCACAGGTTCCCTTATGTCTGCTCACAGCGGACTGCCCGATCCTGGCTCAACATGACCGCAGTCCTGCAGGAGCGCCGGCCGGGCGTGACGGCGGCGCCGCCGGTCCCCCCGCCGGCGGCGCGGCGCGCCCATCCGGGGGCGGTGCTGGCCGTGATCGGGGCCGGGGCGGCGGCGGCCATCTGGTTGTGGTGGCACGACACCCCGGTGGTGCACGGCTTCGGTGACTGGCTGACCAATGCCGGCCGGATCACCGGGCTGCTGGCCGGGTACGCGGTCGTCGTCCTGGTTGCGTTGATGGCTCGCATCCCCCCGCTGGAGCGCGGTATCGGCGCCGACCGCCTGGCGCGGTGGCACTCCAAGGGCGGCCGCTACGCGGTGAGCCTGGTCGTCGCCCACTCCCTCCTCATCGTCTGGGGCTACGCGGTGAGCGCCCATACCAACGTCGTCCACCAGACAAGCACCCTCCTGATGACCTATCCCGACGTCATGGCCGCCACCGTGGCCGGCCTTCTCCTCGTCGTTGTGGGCGTGACCTCGGCGCGCGCCGCCCGCCGCCGGCTGCGCTACGAGACGTGGTACTACCTGCACTTCTATACCTATCTGGCGGTGGCCCTGGCCTTCAGCCACCAGTTCGCAACCGGCGCCGACTTCATGACCCACCCCATGGCCCGGGCGCTGTGGGCGGCCATGTACGCCGCGGTGGCTGCCGCCATCTTGTGGTACCGGTTCATCACCCCGATCCGCCAGGCGTTCCGCCACCGGATGCGGGTGCTGGCCGTGACACGGGAGGGCCCGAATGTCGTCAGCGTGGTCATCCACGGGCGCCATCTCGACGAGCTGCGAGCCGAGTCCGGCCAGTTCTTCCGGTGGCGCTTCTTGTCCCCCGGACTGTGGTGGACGTCCTCGCCGTACTCGCTGTCCGCCGGCCCCCGCCCGAATCACCTACGCATCACCATCAAGGATTTGGGCGACCACAGCGCCGCCGTCGCCGCCGTCAAACCGGGGACACCGGTCATGGCCGAAGGACCCTACGGCGCGGTGACCGCCGCGGTGCGGCGCCGGCGCAAGGTGCTGCTCATCGGGGGTGGCATCGGGATCACGCCGTTGCGAGCCCTGTTCGAGACGCTGCCCGCCGCCCCGGGCGACCTGACCCTTCTCTACCGGGCCAGCGAGCCGGCCGACATCGTGTTCCGCGACGAACTCGAGCAGCTCGCCCGCCGGCGCCACGCCCGGCTCCACTTCGTGATCGGCCGGCGCGCCGAGCTCGGCTACGACCCGCTCTCTCCCCGGGCCCTGGCCTCCAATGTCGCCGATCTGAAGCAGCACGACGTGTACGTGTGCGGCCCGGCCGGCATGGCCGAGTCGGTCCGCCGCGCCCTGCGCCGCGCCGGGGTGCCGGGGCGCCAGATCCACCACGAGTCGTTCGAGTTCTAAGTCACCCTCCCAAGAAACGTCCCCAGGAAAGGAGCCCAAGATGCGACGAGTCATCATCACCGCGGTCGGCACGATCGTCGGGCTCATCATGCTCCTGTCGTTCAAGACCCGCTCGGCGCCTCAAGCCACCGTCGCCGTCGGCCCGTCCACGGGCGCCCCGATCACCACCTCGCCGACCACCAGCGCGCCGACCGCCAACGGGGCGCCGACCTCACCGACCGCCCCCACTTCCGGTACCCCCGGAGCGGCCTCGGGGTCGACCAGCCCGACCACCGGCGCCCCCGTCACGAAGACGGTCACGGGTAGCGCGGCGTCGACTCGCTACGGCCCGGTCAAAGTCCAGATCACCGTCACCGGCGGCCAGGTCACCGCGGTGAGGGCGGTGGAGTACCCGACCGGCAGCTCCCGGGACCAGGAGATCAACTCGTTCGCCATTCCCCAGCTCAACCAGGAGGCCCTGGCCGCCAAGAGCGCCCAGATCGACATGGTCAGCGGCGCCACCTACACCTCCAGCGGGTACATCACGTCATTGCAGAGCGCCCTGAGCAAGGCGGGGGTGGCATGACCGTCGCCACCGCCCGGCGGCAGCCGGCGGTCCGTGTCGAGGCCTGCATGGGGACGGTGTTCACCATCGACATACGCGACCCGGCGCCGGCGGCGGACGGCGACCCATGGCGCCTGGCCATCGGCGAAGTCGTTGCCTGGCTGCACCACGTCGACGCGGTGTTCAGCACCTACCAGCCCGACAGCGACATCAGCCGCCTCCAGCGAGGCGAAGTTTCCGTCGCCGGCGCCGACCCCGACGTCGGTGCGGTGCTCGCCCTCTGCGCCAGGCTGGAACAGCAAACCAACGGCTATTTCAGCGCCCGGTACCAGGGCCAGCCCGATCCCACCGGGGTGGTGAAAGGATGGGCGATCGAGCGGGCTAGCCAGATCCTCCGACACCACGGCAGCCACAACCACGCCATCAACGGCGGCGGCGACATCCAAATCGCCGGCGAAGCCGCCCCGTCGCGGCCGTGGACCATCGGCATCAGCGACCCCCTCGACGGGACCCGCCTGGTCACCACCGTGACCGGCAGGGACTTCGCCGTCGCCACGTCCGGGATCTCCGAGCGCGGCCACCACATCATCAATCCCCGCACCGGCCAACCCGCCGATGAGTTGGCCAGCGTCACCGTCACCGGCCGCTCACTGACCGTCGTCGACGCCTACGCCACCGCCGCCTTCGCCATGGGGCCGGCGGCCCTGCGGTGGATCGAAACGCTTCCCGGGCACAACGCCCTGATCGTCACCAGGGACGGGACGATGGCCGCCACCC
>DATARN010000113.1:0-19496 GCA_036264135.1 Acidimicrobiales bacterium | reverse complement strand
CATGTTGGAGCACGGGCAGTGCGCCACCGCCGTGCCGGTCTGGGCCAGCAGCTGGATCTCCCGGTCGTCCAGCCAGACGCAGTGGGCGATGACGGTGCGCGGCCCGAGGATCCCCCGGCGGAACATCTCCTCGATGGGGCGCGCCCCGAAACGGCTCAATGACTCCTGCACCTCCCAGATCGTCTCCGACGAGTGGGTGTGGATGCCGGTGTCAAACTCATCGGCCAGCGCGGCGGCGGCATGGAACGCCGCGGGCGTGCAGTAGAAGAGATGCTCGAGGCCGACCCAGGCCCGGACCCGCCCGTCGGCGGCCCGGAGGTGGGTTTCCAGCAGGCGGCGGTTGGTCGCCAGCGTCTCGAAGTAGTCGTACCCCGCCACGTCGGCCACGTAGGGGACCAGCGTCGCCCGGATGCCGAGGTCGGCGGCCGCCGCCGCCGAGCCCTCCATGAACCGCCACATGTCCATGACAGACGTGGTGCCGGCCAGGAGGCCCTCGGCGTAGCACTGGCGGGAGGCCACCGCCGCGACCTCCGGTGTGAGGGCGCGGTGGGCGGGATCGACGTAGGTCTTGAGCCAGTCCCACAACGACAGGGACTCGGCGGTCCCCCGGAGCAGGCCGGAATGGAGGTGGCAGTTGTGCAGGCCGGGCAGCACGGCGTGGCCGCCCAGGTCCACCACGGCCACGTCGTCGCCGATCGCCCGGGGGTCGGCCGCCACCGCGTCGATGGGGCCCACGGCCAGGATCGTCTCGTCTTCGACCAGGATCGAGCCGGGATCGAACGCCTGGCGGCGTTGCCGGCCCTCGCCCGCCATCGGCAGCACGATCCCGCCCCGGAGCAGCGTGCGGGACATCGCCGCAACCTACCGTCCCGCCGGATCGGCCCACTTCGGGCCGGGCTCCCGCTACCGTCGTATGGCTAGTGACCGTCCTGTTCCCTTCCTCCCTCGACGAGGCCCTCGACGACCTCTCCGACCCTGACGTCTCGGTGCTGGCCGGGGGCACCGACTTCATGGTCGAGGTCAACGCCGGCCGGCGCCGCCCCGACACGGTGCTCTTCCTCGGCCGGATGGCCGAGCTGCGCACGGTCGCGGTCGATGACGACTCGGTACGGCTGGGTGCGACTGTGACCTACACCCAGATGCTGCAGCCCCCGCTGGCCGGCGCCCTCCCGGCCCTGGCCCAGGCCGCCCGCACCGTCGGTTCCCCCCAGATCCGCAACGCCGGCACCATCGGCGGCAACCTGGGTACGGCCTCCCCCGCCGGCGACACCATTCCGGTCCTGGCCGCCCTCGAGGCGATCGTCGAGGTGGCCGGCCCCTCGGGCCGGCGGGACATCCCGATCGGGGAGTTCGTCGTCGGCGTCAAGCGCAACGCCCTAGGCCCGGGCGAGCTCATCGTGGGGGTACGGATTCCGCGACGGCCCGGCTACCAGGAATTCCGCAAGGTGGGGGTGCGCAACGCCATGGTGATCTCGGTGGCGTCGCTTGCCCTGGCCCTCGACACCGACGGCCGCGAGGTCCGCTGCGCCCTGGGCTCGGTGGGTCCCGGCCCGGTGCGGGCCACCGAAGCCGAGGAGTGGCTCGCCGGGGCGCTCGACTGGGACCATCTCACTGACCAGGAGGCGCCGGATCTGGCGCACTTCGGCCGGCTGGTGGCCGCCGCCGCCCGACCCATCGACGACCACCGGGGCACCGCCGACTACCGGCGCCACGCCGTGGGGGTCCTGGCAGCGCGGGCCGCGGCCCAGGCCCTGGCGGCAGGGGGGATGGCGGCATGACGGTCCCCTACCGGCTCACGATCAACGGCGCCGAGCACGAGGTCGCCGACGCCTGGCTCGGGGAGAGCCTCCTGTACGTCCTCCGGGAACGGCTCGATCTGCCCGGCGCGAAGTCCGGCTGCGAGCAGGGCGAGTGCGGGTCCTGTTCCGTCCTCATCGACGGGTCACTCGAGTGCGCCTGCCTGGTACTGGCCGCGGCCGCAGTAGGCCGAGAAATCACGACCGTCGAGGGGCTGCAGCCCGACCGGGGTGACTTCACCGCCATCCAGGAGGCCTTCCTCGCCGAAGGGGCGGTGCAGTGCGGTTTCTGCACACCCGGGCTCATCGTGGCCCTGACCGACCTGCTGACCCACAACCCCCACCCCGACGACCTGGCCGTCCGGGAGGCGATCTCGGGAAACCTGTGCCGCTGCACCGGGTACGGGCGCATCCTGGCCGCCGCCCAGGCCGCGGCGTCCACCCTGGCCGGCGGCGCGCCATGACCGACACCACGACGACCACCTCCGGGCGCGTCGTGGCGCCGGGCAAGGGCGGGGTCGGCGAAAGCGCGTCCCGTCCCGACGGCGGCCCCAAGGTCCGCGGGGAGTTCGCCTTCGCCGGTGACCTCTGGGCGGAGGGGATGCTCTGGGGCCAGACGCTGCGCTCCCCGCACCCCTCGGCGGTCATCAGAGGCGTTGACGTCTCGGCCGCCCTGCGCATGCCGGGCGTGCATGCCGTGCTCACCGCCGACGACATTCCCGGCTCGTCGCGCTACGGGCTGGAGCGGCGCGACCAGCCGGTGTTCGCCGCCGACGTCGTGCGCCACGTGGGCGAACCGGTCGCCGCGGTGGCCGCCGACCACCCCGACACCGCCCGGCGGGCCTGCCAGGCCATCGTGGTCGACTACCAGCCCCTCGAGCCGGTCCTGGACCCGGCGGAGGCGCTCACCGCCCCGCCGGTCCATCCCGACGGCAACCTGTTCCGCCATTTGCTCATCCGCCGCGGCGACGTCGCGGTCCTCGGACCGGTGGTGGTGGAGGGCAGCTACGAGGTGGGGATGCAGGATCAGGCGTTCATGGGCCCCGAGGCCGGTCTGGCCGTACCGGCCGAGGACGGCGGCATGGACCTGATCGTGTCCACCCAGTGGCTGCACAACGACCGCCTCCAGGTGGCGGAGTGCCTGGGCTTGCCCCCCGAAAAGGTCCGCCTGTCGCTCGGCGGGGTGGGCGGCGCCTTCGGCGCCCGGGAGGACGTCAGCCTCCACATCCACGCCTGCCTGCTGGCCCAGCGGACGGGGCGGCCGGTGAAGATCGTGTACAGCCGGGAGGAGTCGTTCCTCGGCCACGTGCACCGTCACCCGGCCCGCATGTGGATGCGCCACAGCGCCGATCGCGACGGCCGCATCGCCACCTTCGAGGCGCGGATCCTGCTCGACGGCGGGGCGTACCGCTCGTCGAGCTACCACGTGGTCGCCAACGCCGCCTGCTTCAGCGCCGGGCCCTACAAGGTCGACAACGCCCTGGTTGAAGCGGACGGGGTCCGGACCAACAACCCGCCGTGCGGGGCCATGCGGGGCTTCGGCGCCGTGCAGGTCTGCTTCGCCCACGAGGCGCAGATGGACAAGCTCGCCCAGGCCTGCGGCCTCGATCCCGTCGAACTGCGGCTGCGCAACGCCCTGGGCACCGGCGACCGGCTGCTCACCGGCCAGACCATCGACGGCGCGCTGCCCGTCGCCCGGGTGATCCGGGAGGCCGCCGCGCTGCCCCTGCCACCCCCCATGTCCCCCAACGAGGAGATGACCCGGCCCGGCGGCGCCGGCCGCACCGCCGACGCCGAGCACGTCCGGCGGGGGGTGGGCTTCGCGGTGGGCTTCAAGAACCTGATGTACGCCGAGGGCTACATGGACGGCTCGGTTGCCCGCTGCCGGCTGGCCGACGGGCTGGCCACGGTGACCTGCGCCGCCGCCGAGGTGGGGCAGGGGTTCGTGACCCTGGCCCAGCAGATCGCCCGCACCGTCCTCGGCGTCGACGACGTGCTGCTGGCGCCGGCCGACACCACCATCGGCTCCGCCGGCTCGAGCTCGGCCAGCCGCCAGACCTGGATGTCGGGCGGGGCGGTCCAGAAGGCGTGCCTCGCCGTCCGAGATGCCCTCTTGGCGGACGTGGCTTCCCGTCATGGCCGCCGCGCCGAGGATCTGGCGATCGTGGAGGGCCGGATCGTGTCCGCCGACGGGGTGGTCGACGAGTCGGTGGCCGAGGCCAGCGCCGGCCAGGTGTTCGAGGAGGAGGTCGAGTACCACCACCGCCTGACCCACCCGCTCGACCACGACGGCCAGGGCGACGCCCACGTGTCGCTGGTGTGCGCCGCCCACCGGGCGGTGGTCGACGTCGACGCCGACCTCGGGCTGGTGCGGGTGGTGCAGATGGCCACTGCCCAGGACGTGGGCAAGGCCCTCAATCCCCTCCAGGTCACCGGGCAGATCGAGGGCGGCATCGCCCAGGGGCTGGGCCTGGCCACCATGGAGGAGCTCACCATGCGCCACGGCCGCATCCTCAACCCTTCGTTCACCGACTACCTGATCCCCACCGCCCTGGACATGCCCGAGGTGGTGGCCACGCTGGTCGAGGAGCCCGAGCCGGGGGCCCCCTTCGGCGCCAAGGGAGTGGGCGAGCCGCCGACCATCTCGTCGACCCCCGCAATCGTGGCCGCGGTGCGGGCCGCCACCGGCCGGCCCCTCGCCCGGGTGCCCATGCGGCCCCCGGACATCGCCTTCGGGCCGTGACCATCGCCGAGCGGCCCATCCTCGACGTCGACCTTCTCGCCTTCGAGCACGGCTCGGCGCAGCAACGGCGGGCGGTCGTCGACGGAGTCCTGCGCAGCCTGGCGACGGGGTTCGTCTTCACCACGCACGACCTGCCCGAGGACCTGCTCGACGAGGCCTACGGCATGCTCGCCACCTTCTTCGCCCTCGCCCCCGAGGCCAAGGCCCGCGCCGCCGCCCCGGAGAGCCACGGCCAGACCGGCTACACCGGCCTCCTGGTCGAGACCGCCGCCACCGCCGACCGCCCCGATTGGAAGGAAATGCTCAACTGGGGCCCCGACCTGCCCCGGGCCCATCCCCTCCGCCACCGCTACCCCGCCCACTACCACGACCAGGTCCTCCCCGAGGCGGACGTGCCGGGCATCACCGCGGTGCTGGGAACCTTCGCCCAGCAGGTCCTCGACATCCAACGCCGCTTCCTGCGCATCGTCGCCACCGGCCTCGGCTGCGACCAGTACTTCTTCGACGACCTGCTGGTCGACGGCTCGCACCTCACCCGCGCCATCCACTACCCGCCGATGGCCAGCGCCCCCGAACCCGGCCACGTGTGGGCCGCCCCCCACACGGACATCAACCTCATCACCGCCCTGCCCCGCGCCAGCGGCCCGGGCCTGGAGCTGCTGACCGCCGGCGGCTGGGTGGACGTGTCGGCCCCACCGGGCAAGGTCATCATGAACAGCGGCCTCATGCTGGAGCGGCTGACCAACGGCCGCATTCCCGCCGGCGTCCACCGGGTGGTGCCCCCCCCCGCCGCCAACACCGACCGCTACTCGGTCGTGCAGTTCTGCCATCCCGCCCCCTGGTTCGTGCTGGCCCCACTCCCCGGCTGCGTGAGCGCCGAGCACCCCGCCCGCTACGGCGCCATCGAGGCCGGCGCCCTCCTCGAACGGACGCTGTGGGAGATCAACCTCATCCCTGCCGACGGCGGCTGACCTTCTCCGCGCCCGCTACCGTTTGCCCATGGAAGCCTCGGACGCCCCCGACCGCGAGGTCATGACCTGGGCCGGCTTCGGCGAGGCCAGCCGCACCCTGGCCCGGCAGATCGCCGACAGCCAATTCCGCCCCGACCTGGTCCTTGCGATCGCCCGGGGCGGGCTGCCCGTCGCCGGGGCCCTCGCCTACGCCCTGTCGGTCAAGAACTGCTTCGCCATGAACGTGGAGTTCTACACCGGCGTGGACGAGCGCGTCGAGGTCCCGGTGATGCTGCCCCCCATGCTCGACACGGTCGACATCACCGGCCTGCGGGTCCTCGTGGCCGACGACGTCGCCGACACCGGCAGGACCCTCGAGCTCGTCCACCAGGTCATCAACCGCCACGTCGCCGAGGCCCGCTGCGCCGTGCTGTACGAGAAGCCCCGCTCGGTCATCCGCTGCGAGTACGTGTACCAGCGCACCGACCGCTGGATCAACTTCCCCTGGTCCACCGAGGAGCCGATCTGGGCGCCGCCGGCCGCCGCCCGGCGCCAGCAACCCGAGCCTGTCTGACCGAACTGTGCAGGGTCCGGGCGCACCGGCACGCCCGCACCCCACACAGAACCGCAGCGACGGGCCGTAATCTGGCCCGATGCCCCTCCCCGCCGCCGAGTTGGTCGACGCCGAGGCCTACCAGCACGCCGTCACCCGCTTCCGGGAGCAGCGGATCGTGCTTCCCACCTTCGCTCAGCTCACCGACCCGTCGTCGATCCCCGCCGCCACCCGCCACGCCCTGGCCGGCGTCGACCCCGACGCCGCCGACCCGGCGAACCTGTTCCGGGTCCACTGGTACAACCGCCTGACCGGCGGCATGGCGGAAACGCCCGAGCACCTGGTCCTGCCCCCCTCCCTCACCGGGGTCGCGGCCCCGATCGTGATGCTGCTGGGCAACCGTTTCCCCATGATCGGCGCCCACAAGGTGCTGGCCGCCTACGCCTGCCTGGCGCCGCGCATCGTGACCGGCCAGTTCGACCCGACGTGGCAGCGCGCCGTGTGGCCGTCGACGGGCAACTACGCCCGGGGCGGCGTCGCCATCTCCCGCATCATGGGCTGCCGGGGCATCGCCGTGCTCCCGGAGAACATGAGCCGGGCCCGCTTCGCCTGGCTCGACGCCTGGGTCGGCGACCCCGGCGACATCGTCCGCACACCCGGGTCGGAGAGCAACGTACGGGAGATCTACGAGGCGTGCGACGAGCTGGCGGCCGACGAGCGCAACGTGGTGTTCAACCAGTTCAGCCAGTTCGCCAACCACCTGGTCCACTACCGGGCGACGGGGCACGCCGCGGCCGCGGTGTGCGAGACGCTGCCGGGAACGCTGCGGGCCTTCGTGGCCGCCACCGGGTCGGCCGGGACCATCGCCGCCGGCGACTACCTGAAGGAGCGCTACGGCTCCCTGACGGTGGCCGTCGAGGCGCTCGAGTGCCCGACCATGCTGTATAACGGCTTCGGCGAGCACAATATCCAGGGGATCGGCGACAAGCACATTCCCCTGATCCACAATGTGATGAACAACGATGCGGTAATCGCGGTCTCCGACCACGCGACCGACGCCCTCGATATGTTGTTCAATCTGGAAAAAGGGACCCGATACCTGGCGAGCGCCGGCGTGCCACCCGACTTGATTTCCCTCCTGCCCAACCTCGGACTCTCCGGCCTGTGCAATATGGTGGCGTCGGTAAAGCTGGCCAAACACCTCGATTTCGGGCCCGACGATGTGATACTCACGGTGGCCACGGACAGCGCGGCCCTGTACGGCACGGAACGCCAGGCGAAGGCGGCGACGGAGTGGGACCCCGACCTGGTGTACCACCAGCACCTGGCGGATGTCACCGATGACAACCTGCTGATGCTGACCGACGTGGACCGCAACCGGATTTTCAACCTCGGCTATTTCACCTGGGTGGAGCAGCGCGGCGTCGCGCTCGCCGATTTCGAGGCGCGCCGGGAACAGGCCTTCTGGCGGGACCTGCGCCCCGACCTCGCCCGGTGGGACGAGATGATCGAGGAGTTCAACGGCCGCACCGGGGTCGGTTGATCGTCCGCTGCGCCGGCTGCGGGACCGAATATCTCGGGTGGTCCTGCCCCAACCGGCGGGACGGAGACGACATCGAGCACGTACTCGTCCCCGAGTTGGACGGCGCCGCCCCGTTGGGCGAGGGCGAGCACCCCTTCATCCGTTACCGGCGCCGGCTGGCGTCCTACCAGTTATGGCGCGACTCTGGCCGCGATGACGACTCGTTCGTCGCCCTGGTCGCCAGCCTCGACGCCGCCGTCGCCGGGGTGGCAGGAAGCGGCGTGGTCCGCACCCCGCTCACCTTTTCCCCCATCATCGACGAGGCGATCGGCGCCCGGGTCTGGATCAAGGACGAAACGGGCGGCGTGGCCGGCTCCCACAAATCCCGCCACCTCTTCGGGCTGCTCCTCGTGCTGGCCGTCCTCGATCGCCCCGGCGACCTGGTGATCGCCAGTTGCGGCAACGCCGCCCGGGCGGCGGCGGTGATGGCCGCCGCGGCCGGCCGGCGGCTGACGGCGTTCGTGCCGCCCGGCGCCGACGTCGCCCCCCTCCTGGCGTTCGGGGCCCGGGTTGAGGTGTGCCCCCGTGACGGCCTCCCCGGCGACCCGTGCTACCGGCGGTTCCGCCAGGCGGTGGCGGCGGGCGCCATCCCCTTCGGCTGCCAGGGCCCCGACAACGGCTTCGCCGTCGAGGGGGCGTCGACCATCGCGTGGGAGGTGGCCGAGTGGCTGCCGGAGGGGGTCGACCGGGTCGTCGTGCAGGTCGGCGGGGGCGCCCTGGCCAGCGCCGTGGCTCGAGGCCTCTTGCCGCTTCCGGTGTTCGACACCGTGCAGACCGCCGGTGCCCACCCGCTGGAGCGGGCCCTGCGGCGCCTGCGGGCCGACGGTGTTTCCCTGGAGACGGCGGCCCACCACCGCAGCCGCTACATGTGGCCGTGGGAGAGCGAGCCGGCCAGCGTGGCCGAGGGCATCCTCGACGACGAGGCGTACGACTGGCTTTCCGTCGCCGGCGCCATGCTGGCCAGCGGCGGATCGGCCCTGGTCGTCGACGACGCGCTCCTGGTGGAGGCCAACCAGTTGGCCCGGCGGGCGACGGGCATCGCGGTGAGCCCGACCGGGTCGGCGGGGCTGGCGGGCGCCCTGCTCCTGGCCCGGCGGGGCATGGTGTCGCCCGGCTCGTCGACGCTGGTGATCTTTACCGGGTAGCTACTCGCCGCTGGCGACCTGGAGCGGGAGCCGGGCGGCGTTCTCGGGGCGATGGCGTACCGTGGGATCGGGGCGGGGAAAATGCCCGACCGCTTTGCGGTGCCACCAGTCGACGATCCCAAGCCGCCAGGCGACGTAGCCGCCCCATCCGGGGATAATCGAGAAATCCATGAAGCGCAGGTGCTCGAGGCCTCGCTTGGCGATGTAGGCGGAGCGCAGGGCCATACCGACCCGGGGATATTCCGGCTGCGGTGTGGAGCTGGCCTCGACCTTCTCGAGGAGCCGGTCGAAGAACCAGCGGGGGGGCCGCCGCAGCGCCAGGACGTACAGCAAGAGGTTCGCCATTTTCGGCGGGATAAGCGAATAGTTCGCGGAAATCTCGTCGAGATCGATACCTCTGGCTTTCATCTCCTTAGCCATCTCGGTATTCGGGATGACCTTCAGGGAATACGTGTAGAGGGTGTACGGGCGCGGCATCTTGTACAGCATTTCCAGCGTGTCGACGACGTCCTGGCGGGTCTCGACGGGGTTGTCCATAATGATGTCGTACGCCGGCGGGATGTGGTATTTCGGCGCGAACGAGGCGATCACCTCGCCCGCTTCCAGAATTCGCGCCGGCGGGGTGGGCCGGCGGTAGAAATCAAGTATTGCCTGGCTGCCGCTCTGGATGCCCATCCGGACCCGGTTCATGCCCGCCCAGGTAAGGATCTCGAACTTGTCCCGCTTGACATAGTTCGGGATGACGCCGTACACCGCGAAGGGGATATCCAGCTCGGCCTTCCACAGCTCGGCGAACGCCTCCAACTCCCGGTAGGTGATGGCCATGAAGCTGTCGTCGTGGAAACTGACCTGGCTCACATGGGGAAACCGGGCCCGGACCGCCTTGATCTCGTCCACGATGTACCGGGCGGATGGATGGCGGATCTTCTTGTACGCGGGGTCGTTGGCGATGAACTTGGTGTTGCCGCAGAAGGTGCAGTGAAACGGGCAGCCGATCGACCAGAGGGTGGCGTAGCTCAGCCCGTCGTTGGCCAGGTAGTCGGCCAGGCCCATGGGCACGAAGCCCTTGCCCGCCCGGTAGATCACCTCGCCCTTGCCGTACTGCGGGAAGGGCAGGGCGTTCATTTCCTCGTTGGTCATGAGAGGCAGGAAGCCGTTCCTGATGACCTCGTCGCCCTGGCGGAACCAGAAGTTGTTGACGTCGGTGAAGTCACTGCCCTGCTGGAAGCGGGCGAAGAACTCCTCGAAGGCGAATTCCCCCTCGCCGGTGCAGATGGCGTCGACGTCGGCGGCGATGGCGTCTTCGGGATGGATGATCGGGTGGATTCCGCCCCACACGATGTACGTCTTCGGGTCCAGCTGCCGCAGCCGGCGCATGATCTTCCTGGTCAGATCGGAGTAGCCGGTCATGGACGAGAAGCCGACCAGGTCGGCGCCCACCAAGCCCTGGGCCACCTCGTCCACCTCGGCGTCGCCGAGGTCGCCCTTGCCCCCGAAGGAGCCGCGAATGCTGTTCAGCAGGCTGCGGTACTGGTTGGTCGACACGTAGCACGCCTCGGTGTCGGCATTGAGCCGGGACACGTAGGCCGCCATCTTCCGGAATCCGCACGACGTGATGCCGTCTTCCAGCGAGACCAACTTGACCTTGGCCATCCAGCCCTCCCTGCCCCGCCCGGCGGTGCGGGCTGACACCGAGCCGGACCGGCCACGGGTGATGTTAGCCCAGCCCATGACTAGTGACACCGGGTTGGTCCGGACTACGAAATATGGCCCTTTTGGGCCACAGACAAGGCGGCGGCCGACCCTCACCATAGAGGCGGCAGCCGATGACCCCGGGACGGTCCCAGTGGCGCACGGCCGGCCAGAACAGGTTCGTAGGCAATGCCGTCTGAGCACGAGTCCCCCACCGCCGCTGTCCCCCTGTGGAGGGCGATTCGATGGACGGCCATCGCCACCGCGATGACCCTGACCGCCACGCTCT
This sequence comes from Acidimicrobiales bacterium, assembly GCA_036264135.1. Lineage (GTDB taxonomy): Bacteria > Actinomycetota > Acidimicrobiia > Acidimicrobiales > Palsa-688 > DATARN01. The sequence continues at coordinate 8,746 of DATARN010000113.1, read as the reverse complement.
GGGTGGTCCTCCCCGTGGCCGGCGCCGCCCAGGCGGCCCCGGCGACGTCAGCGGCGGCGTCAGCGGCGTGCGCGTCCACCAAGGTCACGCTGCATCCCAACCAGGGCAAGTTCGGCGGCATCGTTCCCCCCGCCCACCAGGGGTCCTCCGAGTCATCAGCGCCGGCGGGCTGTCAGGCGGCGGCGGCGGCGTTCAACGGCAGCCCGCCCTTGCTCTACGGCGGGGCCGGCGTCATGGGCGCCCCAGGCCCCATCACGGTGACGCCCGTCTTCTGGACCGGCGCCCTGACCTTCCCCGCCACCTACAAGAGCATCATCGACACCTACCTGGCCAATGTGGCCGCCGACAGCGGCAAGGCCACCAACGTCTTTGCCACCACCACGCAATACACCGCCGGCGCGGCCCACATCCAGTACAACGTCGTGGCCGGCACGCCCCTCACCGACACCAATGTGTTCCCCACCGGCGGCTGCACCCCCGACACCGGTTCGTGGTACTCCGACGCCTCGGGGTACTCGAAGTGCGTCACCGACGGGCAGCTGCAGGCCGAGCTCCACTCGTTCGTGACGGCGCACAGCCTGGCCGCCGACACCAACCACCTGTACATCGCCTTCCTGCCGAAGGGGGTGGAGAGCTGCTTCACCGGTGAGAACGCCGCGGCCAACGGCCAGTGCAGCGCCAACACCTTCTGCGGCTACCACAGCGCGGCGTTCGGTTCGCTGGTCTACGCCAGCATGCCCTACGCCGTGGTCGACGGCTGGCAAGGCACGACCTGCAGCTCCGACGGCGGCGGTGTCGGCAACCAGAGCCCCAACGGCAGCATCGACGCCGACACGGAGATCAGCATCACCAGCCACGAAATGGCGGAATCGTTCACCGACCCGTTCCCCAATGGCGGGTGGGTGGACAGCAGCGGCAGCGAGATCGGTGACGACTGCGCCTACATCTACGGCAGCGGCTTCGGCGGCGTCTCCGGCAGCCAGTACAACCAGACCATCAACGGCGCCCGCTACTTCACCCAGACGGAGTTCAGCAACCAGGACTACGCCAAGACCAGCGCCACCTCGTGCATCCAGAAGGAGGACCTGCCGACCGCCGCCTTCACCGTCACCACCCCGGCGCCCGCGGCCCAATCGCCGGTGTCGTTCGACGGGTCCGCATCGGCCGAGCTGGACAACAGCGCGGCCAACGCCATCTCGTCCTATTCCTGGAACTTCGGGGACGGCTCGCCTGCCGGCAGCGCGGCCCAGCCGAGCCACACCTATGCCGCCACCGGCAGCTACCAGGTGACGCTCACCGTGACCGATGTCGACTCTTTCCAGGCAACGGTGACCCACACCGTCGCCGTGGGCCTGGCCCCGCCGGCCATCACCAGCGCCAACCACGCCACCTTCGCCGTGGGAACGGCCGGCTCGTTCACGGTGACCGCCAGCGGGGCGCCGGCGCCGACGTTCGCCCTGTCGGGGACGCTGCCCGCCGGCGTCGGGTTCAACACCACTACCGGCGTACTGTCCGGCACGCCGGCGACGGGGACGGTGGGAGCATGGCCGGTCACCTTCACCGCCTCTAACGGCTCGGGGACCCCGGCCACGCAGTCCTTCACCCTGACCGTGGCCAAGGGCACGCCAACGCTTTCCTGGGCCACTCCGGCCGACATCGTCTACGGCACCGCCCTGAGCTCGACCCAGCTCGACGCCACCTCGCCGGTGCCGGGGGCGTTCGGGTATTCACCAGTAGCCGGAAGCGTCCTGCCGGCCGGCGCCAATCAGACCCTGAGCGTGACGTTCACCCCGACGGACACCGCCAACTACGCCGTGACCGCGACCACCGTCAAGCTCAACATCACCAAGGCAACGCTTACCGTCCGCGCCGACAACTCCTCGCGACCCCAGGGGGTGGCCAACCCGACGTTCACCTACCAGATCACCGGCTTCGCGGCCCTGGATCCGCCGACGGTCGTGACCGGCGCTCCCGTCCTGTCGACGACCGCCACGTCGTCGTCGCCGGCGGGGACGTATCCGATCAATGTGGCCGCCGGCACGCTGGCGGCGGCCAACTACACCTTCGCCCTGTCGGCAGCCACGCTGTCGGTGACCAGCAACCACGCCACGTTCATCAACCCCACGCCGGGCCAGGCCAACATCGACCTGACGGCGCCGTTCACGTGGACCGCCGCTGCCGGGGCGCAGGCCTACATCCTGCTGGTCGGGACGACGTCGCAGGGCAGCGACCTGCTGAACTCCGGCCTGCTGCCCGCCAGCCAGACATCGTTCTCGCCGCCCGCCCTGCCCAGCGGCCGGACGCTGTACGCCACCCTCCTCACCGAGGTCGGCGGCGTGTGGAACTTCCAGGCCATCACCTTCACCGCCGCGCCGTTGCGGGCCTCCTTCACCTACCCGCTCAACGGGGCGACCAACGTGGACACGACGCACCTCTTCACGTGGGCGGCCATGCCCCTGGCGCAGGCGTTCATCGTCCAGGTGGGCACCACCGCCTACGGCCACGACCTGGCCAACTCCGGCCTGCTGGCCAAGACGGCGACCAGCTTCGACGTGGGTGCCCTCCCGACCGGCCGCACCCTCTACGCCTCACTGTTCACCGAGGCGGCCGGCGCGTGGAACGTGCAGCTGATCAGCTTCACCGCCGCCGCCGGGGAGGCGACGTTCACCTACCCGACCAATGGTCAGGTCAACGTCAGCTCGTCGCACCCCTTCACCTGGGCGACGCTCCCCAGCGGGCAGGGCTACATCGTGGTGATCGGGACCACCGCCAACGGCGTCGACGTGTTCAACTCCGGGGTCCTCCCCGCCGGCCAGTCGTCGGTCGCCGTGCCCGCGCTGCCCAAGAACAAGCTGCTCTACGCCACCCTGCTGACCAAGGTCAACGGGGCGTTCTCCCGGGCCCAGACCATCGTGCTGGTGGCCACCTCGTAAGGGTCCCGTGCCCCTGCGCGTCGCTACCGAGCGGGGGCGCGGACGAGGACCTCTGGTCCGAGCGAGCCGAGGTCGGTGTGGCCCGCCAGAGCCAGGCTGAGGTCGAGCTCGCCCAGCAGACTGCGCAGGACGTGCACGACGCCCTCGGCGCCGGCCACCGCCAGTCCGTACACGTAGGGACGCCCGAGCAGCACCGCCCGGGCACCCAGGGCGACGGCCTTCACGACGTCACTGCCACTTCGTATCCCCGAGTCGAACAGCACGGCCACGCCGGCCGCGGCGGCCACCGCCGCCACGTCCGGGAGGCAGTCGAGGGCCGGGCGGGCGCCGTCGACCTGACGGCCTCCGTGGTTGGACACCACCAGGCCGGCGACGCCGGCGTCGACCGCCGCCCGGGCATCATCGGGGTGGCACACCCCCTTGACCAGAATCGGCAGTGTGGTCTGGCTGCGCAGCCAGGCGATGTCCGCCCAGCTCAAGGCGGGGTTGCCGAATGTGGCGGCCCAGTGGAGGATGGCGCTCTTGGGGTCGTCCTCCGGGGCCCGGGCCAGCCCGGCCCGGAAGGCGGGATCGGTCAGGTAGTTGGCGATGCCCAGACCGCGCAGCATGGGCAGATAGGCGAGCCTCAGGTCCCGGGGGCGCCACGCCAGGGCCCAGGTATCGAGGGTCACCACGATGGCACCGAAGCCGGCTCGTTCCGCTCGCCCGACGAGACTCCGCGCCACCTCCAGATCCTTGGGCCAGTACAGCTGGAACCAGCCGGTCCCGCCGGCCGCGGCCAGCTGGGCGGCCACCTGCTCCAGCGGAATACTGGAAACCGTCGAGAGGATCATCGGAACGCCAACGCCCGACGCGGCCCGCGCCGCTGCCAGTTCGGCTTCGGGGTGGGCGATTCCCAGCACCCCGATGGGTGCCAGCAAGACGGGCGCGGGCAACACGGTCCCGCACACCTCGGTCGTCAGGTCCCGGGCCACCACCGAACGGAGCATGCGGGGCACGATGTGCCACTGCTCGATGGCCGCCCGGTTCGCCCGGGCGGTGGACTCGGTCCCCGCTGCGCCGGCGATATAGCCGAACGCCTCCTCGCTCAAAACCTCCCGAGCCGCCGCCTCCATCCCCTCGGCGGTCATTGGGAGTGGAGGGACCCGGCCCTCGACGCCGGCCAGGTAGATCTCGAGCTGGAAGTCTCCGAAATGAGGCACGGCCCGCCAGGCTATGCACGGGCCCTTCTGTCAGCCCACCCCTCTGGCCGGCCCGGGGCCAAAAACCGGTGCCCCAACCGCAACTTGTGGCCACACCCCCCGGCCGGCTCCCGCCCGGCACCGGCGGCACGCCGGCGGCCCAAGGCACCCCGGGCCAGAAACCCGTCTCACAACCGCAACTTGTGGCCACACCCCCCGCCTGGGCCCGCCGCCCAAGGCATCCCGGGCCAAAAACCGGTCTCACAACCGCAACTTGTGGCCACACCCCCGCCGGCGCCCACCGCCCAAGGCACCCCGGGCCAAAAACCGGTCTCACAACCACAGCTTGTGGCCACACCCACCGCCGGCGGCGGCCGCCCACGGCACCCCGGGCCAAAAACCGCTGCCCCAACCGCAACTTGTGGCCACACCCCCGCCGGCGAGGCTGGTTCAGTTGGGCGCCGTGACCAAGCGAGCGAAGCGGTCGAGCAGGGGCGCCTGAATCGTGGCCAAGTTGGCAAGAGCGCCCGGGGATCGGAGGGCTTCTGGCCCCCCGGCCGCCTGGCGCGCCTCGTCACCGAAGGATGCAATGAAGGTGTCCACGGCGCCGGCGTCGACCTCGAGGTGGAACTGGATGCCCCACGCCCGCGCTCCGATGCGGAAGGCCTGGTTCTGATAGCGACGGCCGGCTGCGAGCCGGACGGCGCCGGTGGGGAGGTCGAAGGTGTCGCCGTGCCAGTGCAACACGTCGAGCACCGGCGGCAGGCCGGCGAAGAGGGCGTCGGACCGGGCGGCATCGCTGAGCTCGACGGGCGCCCAGGCGATCTCGGGTCCGTCCGGACCGGGATAGACCGCGGCACCGGCCGCCGCGGCCAGGAGTTGCGCCCCGAGGCAGACGGCGAGGGTGGGGACGCCCCGCTCGACCGCGTCGGCGATCAGCGCGATCTCGGCGTGGCGCGTCGGAAAGCCGTCGTCGGACGACGCCGACATCCCGCCGCCCATCACGACCAGGCCGGCCAGTCCGGAGGCCGAGGCGGGTATGGCGTCGCCGGTCGAGACAGCGCAGACACGGATGTCGGCGCCGGCCCGCCGGAGGGCGTCGCCGATGGCGTACGAGCGCTCTTCCGGACCGTGTTGGATCTCGAGGCAAATACCGATCGAAGGACCCTATTTGTCCCCCTTTCGGCGCCTCAATTCGGCCGCCAGGAGCCCGAGCGGAGCGGTAATCCGTCGGTTGGGCCGAGCTTGCGGTGAGTAGGTGTTGTCTACGGCATCCTTTCTCACCTGGAGCCCGGAAGCTCACCAGGAGCCCGGGAGCTCGGGCTTTCTCGCCAGCGCGGAGCGAAATGGCGGATTGACCCACCTCCGCCCGGCTGGCTACACAGTCGGGCCATGACCTTCGTGGTGCAGGCCGTCGACCCGGCGGTCGTCTATCCGGTGCGGCAACAGGTCCTCCGCACCCACCAGACCTTGGACCAGGTGGCGTTCCCCGAGGACGGCGCCGCCGGCGCCGGCCACTTCGCCGCTGTTCGGGACGGCGAGATCCTTGGCGTGGTAACGGTGTTCCGCCAGCGGCCCGCCCGCTGGCAGCCGGCCGAGGACCAGGAGGACTGGTGGCGTCTCCGGGGGATGGCGACCGTCGCCAGCTCGCGCCGGGAAGGTGTCGGGCGAGCCCTCGTTGCCGCGGTCATCGCCCATGTCGTCGCCCACGGGGGGACCCGCTTGTGGTGCCACGCCCGTCTGGCCGCGGTGCCCTTCTACCAGGCCATGGAGTTCGCCACGGTCGGCGAGCAATGGGTGGAGCCGGTCGTCGGTCCCCACGTCGTCATGTGGCGTCCCATTCCCTGAACCCGCCCCATTCCGTGACCGCGCCGTCGGATTCACGGAGCGAGCCATCGGCTTCGGGAACGTCGTCGCCGCCGCGCCGGTCGGACTGGAGGATGGCAACTGAGTCGGGGGGAAGGACGGCCCTGCCATTGTCAACCGCTACTCCCGGCTCGGAGCCGGCGAGGAGAACGCCGGCGGCGGGAAGGGTCACCACCTCGCCACCCAGGTTCACGGCCACTGACACCGGGCCTCGCCGCATGACCAGCCATCCCTGCGCCGCGTCATAGGAGGTCTCCACCCCGTCTCGCCGGCCATCGCTCAGCTCGGGGATCTGCCGGCGCAGGGCGATGAGGCGGCGATACCACTCGAGCATGTCGGCGTGCTCTGGGGCGGCCACCTCGGACCAGTCCAGCTTGGAGCGCAGGAAGGTCTCGGGGTCCTGCGGATCGGGGACCTTGTCGGGCGACCACCCGAAGGAGGCGAACTCCCGCCGGCGGCCCTCGCTGACCGCCTTCCCAAGCGCCGGATCCTGGTGGTCGGTGAAGTACAGGAACAGGGGCGCTGGCCGACCACTCCTCGCCTTGGAACAACATCGGGATGAAGGGCGCCAGCAGGACCAGGGCCGCCCCGATCTTGGCCCGACCGGGTGTCATTCCGGGCATCTGGGTGATGCGATCGCCCAGGGCCCGATTACCGACCTGGTCGTGGTTCTGGAGGAAGACGACGAAGCGCTCACCACCGAGGCCGACGGGGGGGCGGCCGTGCACCCGGCCTCGGTGGGGCGAGTAGTCGCCGGCATAAACCCACGCCTGTCGGAGCGCCTTGGCCACCTGGCCGAGGCGGCCGAAGTCGGCGTAGTACCCGTCGCGCTCACCGGTCAGGACAGCGTGCAGGGCGTGGTGGAACTCGTCGGCCCATGAGGCGTCGGCACCGTACCCGCCGAGGTCGGGCGAGCGGACGTACCGCGGATCGTTCAGGTCGGACTCGACGACCACGAAGAGGGGCCGCCGTTGCGGCCCGGCCAGTTGGTGGACACCAGCCGCGAGCTCCTCGACGACGTGGCGGGCCGAGTGGTCCTCGATGGCGTGGACGGCGTCGACTCGGAGCCCGTCGCAGTGGTAATCCCGCAGCCACATGCGGGCGTTATCGATCACGAAGTCCCGCACCCCGCCGCTGCCGGCGTCGTCGAAGTTGACGGCGTCGCCCCAATTGGTCGAGTGCCGGGACGTGAAATAGGGCCCAAAGACCGAGAGGTAGTTCCCGGCCGGTCCCAGGTGGTTGTACACCACGTCCATCACCACGCCAAGGCCCCGGGCGTGGCAGGCGTCGACGAGCCGTTTTAACCCGTCGGGGCCGCCGTAGGCGTGGTGGGGGGCGTACAGGTCGACCCCGTCATAACCCCAGCCGTGGTCACCGGAGAACTCCGCGACGGGCAGCAACTCGACGCCGTCGACGCCCAGGGCTACCAGGTGGTCCAGCCGGTCGATGGCTGCGTCGAAGGTGCCTTCGGCGGTGAAGGTGCCGACATGCAGCTCGTACAGCACGGCGGAGGGAAGGTAAATGCCTCGCCACCCCTCGTCGCGCCATTGGAAGGCGGCGTGATCTACCACCCGCGACGGCCCGTCAACTCCCTCGGGCTGCCACGGCGAGCGAGGGTCCGGACGTGGGGTGCCGCCATCGACCTAGAACAGGTAGTCGGTGCCCGGGCCGGCCTCGCCGATGTCGACGGCCCACCATCCCCGGCCGGCCGGCGCGAGAGGCCGGCGCGATTCCTGGCCGCCGATCCAGAGGCACACGTCCACCGCACCCGCCATAGGCGCCCATACCGCGAACCGGGTCACCGCCGAGCGCCTCGCAACACCGTCACTGCCCTGCGCCGCGCAGTACCGCGACGGGGAAGGCGGCCCACAGATCGTCCACCCGAACCGTCCCGGATAGGGAGCCGCCACCGGCCAGCACCGGCGCCCATTCCCCCCCCGGCAACCGCACGGCGGCGTCCACCCCGGCCAGTCCCATCCCCCCGGAGCCAGAGAGGAACCGGGCCGCCAGGCGGGGCACCACCGTGACCACCCCCCCACTGCGCCAGAAGGCCACCACGTGATCGCGGTCGGGACCCTCGACCGCCAACTCCTCGTACCCCGATGCCGGGCCGTAGGCCTCCGGCCGGTCACGCCGATCCTGCAACAGGCGATGAATCAGCCACATTTTTGCCGCGCCGTCGTCGCCCACCGCCGGCGCCCCCCCGCCGCCCCCAGCCGCCCCGAAGCCCGCGCCCCCAGCCACAACACTCCCGCCCGCAGCCACGCCGCCCGAGCCGCCGCCCCCGCCCGCCCCGGACAGCGAGGCCAAGAGCCGCCGGCGCACCTCGTAGTCGACGGGCCGGCGGTTGTCGGGGTCCACCAGGCTGTGGTCCCAGAGTTCGGTGCCCTGGTAGAGGTCGGCGGACCCCGGGCAGGTCAGCAACAGGGCCGCTTGGGCCAGCGAGTTGACCCGCCCCGCTTCCACGACCTTCTCCGCGGCCACGAACCGGGCCATGTCGTCGAGGAACCAGTCGTCGGACAGGATCGAGGTGACGAAGTCACGCACCGCGGCGTCGTACTCCTCATTCGGCGTCGACCAGGTGGTGTGGACCTTGGCCTCCTTGGTGGCCTTCTCCATGTAGGCGACCATCCGGTCGGCCTCGATGGGCCAGGCCCCGACGAGCGTCTGGTACAGGAGGTACTCGGCGTTGCGATCGGGGCCGGCGGCCGACCGGTGCACGGCGTTGTGCGACGCCCACCCCGCCACCGCGGCCGCCCACTGTCC
>DATARN010000036.1:0-56432 GCA_036264135.1 Acidimicrobiales bacterium | reverse complement strand
TGTCGAGGCCCGGCTCCGCACCGTGCCGTGGCTCGATGTGGCCCGCGTGGAGCACAATGTCGTGGCCCGTACCGCCCTGGGGCGCCGGCGGCGGCTGATCCTCGGCGGCCACCTGGACACGGTGCCCGCCAACGACAACGCCGCGCCCCGCATCGAGGGCGACACCCTGTGGGGCCTCGGCTCGGCCGACATGAAGTCGGGTCTGGCGGTGATGTTGGAACTGGCGGCCACGGTCAGCGAGCCGGCCCTCGACGTGACCTATGTCTTCTACGCCTGCGAGGAGGTGGATCGGAAGGACAACGGTCTGTGCCGGCTCTTCGAGCTGCGCCCCGACCTGCTGGCGGGCGACACCGCCATTCTCGCCGAGCCCACCGGCGCCGCCGTCCAGGCCGGTTGCCAGGGCGTGGCCAAGCTGGCGGTGACGGTGACCGGGACCCGGGCCCACAGTGCGCGGCCGTGGCGCGGTGTCAACGCCATCCACCGCCTCGCCCCCGTCTTGGAACTGGTCGCCGGTTATACCGGCCGCCAGCCGGTCATCGACGGCTGCCGGTACCACGAGGCGCTGCAGGCCGTCGGTATTGGCGGCGGCGTGGCGGGCAACGTCGTCCCCGACCGGGCGACCGTCGCCCTCAACCACCGCTTCGCCCCCGACCGCGGCGGCGAGGAGGCAGTGGCCGCCGTCACCGAGCTCCTGGCGCCTGCCCTCGACCTGGCGCGAGGCGACCGCATCGACGTCGTCGACCTGGCGCCGGCCGCCCGCCCCAACCTGTCCGACCCGCTGCTGGCCCGGGTGGTGGCGGCGTCGGGCGGCACCCCCGACGCCAAGCTCGGGTGGACCGACGTCGCCTTCTTCTCGGAGCGGGGCATCCCCGCCACCAACTTCGGCCCCGGCGATCCTGGCGTGGCCCATGCCGCCGACGAGCGGGTCCGTCGCGACGAGGTGGAAACCGTGCACCGAGTCCTCGCCTCCCTCCTGGCCGGCGACTAGCAGCCAGGGCCTACCGCCGGTGGGCGACGACGACGGCGTCTCAGAGGCGGCGAAGGACCGTGACGACCTTGCCGTAGATCTTGACCTCGCTGGGGTCGAACGACATCGGCTCGAGGGCGGGATTGGCCGGGAGCAGCACGACCTTGTTCCCCTTGCGGCTGAAGGTCTTGACCGTCGCCTCCTCGCCGGGGATCCCGGCCACGACGATGTCCCCCTTGACCGCCTCCGGCTGCTCCCGCACGACCACGTAGTCACCGCTCAAGATGCCGGCGCCGATCATGGAATCGCCCCGGACCTTGAGCATGAAGAGCTGCCCGTCGCCGGTGAAATCCTCGGGGAGAGGCAGGTACTCCTCCACGTTCTCCTGGGCCAGCACGTTGGTCCCCGCCGCCACGTCGCCGACGAGGGGAACGTGGCGGGCCGGCCGGCGGTCAACGGGAGCATTGGCCCCGGTGTCGTAGTTGACACCGATGGCTCGCGGCTTGGTCGGGTCGCGCCGCAGGTAGCCCTGGCGCTGCAGCGTCTTGAGGTGGGCGTGGACGGTGGAGGAGGACGTGAGACCGACCGCCTCCCCGACCTCACGGACGGTGGGCGGATAGCCCCGGTCGCGGATCTGGGCGGTGATGAAGTCGAGTATCTCCCTGCGCTTGCCGGTGAGCTCAGTCGAGACCATGAGGTTCTCCAGTCGCGAGTTGTGGCTTGTCATGTGATCTCAGCGTAGCGGAGTGACGGGACGAAATCAAACATATGTTCGCTGAAGGTCTTGACGGGGAACGTCCGTTCGTGCTCTGATAAGGAACAGGTCCGAACAGGCGTTCGCCGCAATGACGAGGAGGAATCCATGGCTGCAGTCGTCTACCCCATGGCCGATCCGTGGGTGGTGGGACGACCGGGTCGGCCGGAAGCGGCCGTGTACCGTCGCCGAAGGGCGGTCGTGCTGCTGATGCTGCTGGTCGCCTTGGCGCTGGTGACCGCGGTGGGCCGGCTGGCGCTGGCGGGATCCGGCGGTGGGGCCCTCACCACCGCCGGATCCTCCGGCGCCCTCTCGGCGCCCACGCCCGCGGCGGCGTCCGGCCACCCCTACGTCGTCCGGCCGGGCGACACGCTGTGGTCCATCGTCGAGGCGAGTGGTCAGGGCGGCGACCCGCGGCCGGCGATCGACCGCCTGGCCCGCCAGCTCGCGGGGCGCCCCCTGCAACCGGGCGAGCGTCTCCTTCTTCCCTGACGCCGGCCGGCCCGGGGGCCAGGGTCGTCCGCCCGGCGAACGGTATCGTCGGCTGGTGCGCTGCCCCAGCTGTTCGAGCCTGGACGACAAGGTCGTCGACTCGCGGCTGTCGGATGACGGGGGGGCCATCCGCCGGCGCCGGGAGTGCCTGGGCTGCGGCCGGCGTTTCACGACCTATGAGCGCCCGGAGGAGGCACCGCTGGTGGTGATCAAGCGGTCGGGGCAGCGGCAACCGTTCGACCGGGCCAAGGTGGTGTCGGGCATCCAGGCGGCGGCCAAGAACCGTCCGATTCCCGCCGCCACCATGGAGTCGATGGCCGCCGAGGTCGAGGAGCAGGTCCGCCTCGACGGGCCGGAAGTCTCCAGCCAGCAGGTGGGACGGGCGGTCCTCGACCGCCTTCGCGCCGTCGACGATGTCGCCTACCTCCGCTTCGCCAGCGTGTACAAGGGGTTCGCCGAGGCGGGCGACTTCGAGCGGGAGGTCGGTCTGCTCACCAAGGAGACGCAACCCAAGCGCCACTGACCGTTGCCTTTCCGACCGGGCGCTAAGGTCCGCGCATGCGCGTTGGGATGCTGACCGGCGGAGGCGATTGTCCTGGGCTGAACGCGGTGATCCGCGCCGTGGTTCGCAAGGGCGAAACGGTGTTCGGCGACGAGCTCGTCGGATTCCTGGAGGGCTGGCGCGGTGTCATCGAGAACCGGACCATGCCCCTCGACGTGGAGCGGTGCCGCGGCATTCTCCCTCGCGGCGGGACCATTCTTTTTACGTCCCGGACCAATCCCTACAAGATCGACGGCGGGGTGGCCCGCGCCCTCGACACCCTGCGGGAGCAGCGCATCGACGCCCTCGTGGCCATCGGCGGTGAGGACACCCTCGGTGTCGCCCACCGGCTGGCCGCCGAGGGCGTCAATGTCGTCGGCGTCCCCAAGACCATCGACAACGACCTGTCGGCCACCGAGGTGACCTTCGGGTTCCACACCGCAGTACAGATCGCGACGGAAGCCATCGACCGGCTGCACACGACCGCCGAGTCCCATGACCGGGTCATCGTGTGCGAGGTCATGGGCCGCCACGCCGGCTGGATCGCGACCTACTCCGGGATCGCCGGCGGCGCCGCCGAAATCCTGGTGCCCGAGGAACCGTTCGACATCGACGAGGTGTGCGAGAAGATCAAGGCCCGCCACGCCAAGGGGCGCTTCGCCTCCATCGTGGTGGTGGCGGAGGGGGCGGTCCCCAAGGCGGGGACGATGACGCTGCAGTCACGGGAGGTCGACCAGTTCGGCCATGTCCGCCTGGGCGGCATTTCCAACCTGCTGGCCGCAGAAATCGAAGGCCGCACCGGCATCGAGACCCGGGTCACCATCCTCGGTCACATCCAGCGCGGGGGGACCCCGACGGCGTTCGACCGGGTGCTGGCCACCCGCTTCGGGATCGCCGCCATCGAGGCGGCCCACGACGCGGCGTTCGACCAGATGGTGGCGTTGCGCGCTGGCGAGATCGTGCGGGTACCCCTGGCCGAGGCGGTCACCGAGCTGAAGACCGTCGATCCCGAGTTGCTCCACGACGTGGCCGCCGCCTTCTTCGGTTAGCCCGCCCCCGCCTCGATCAGGGCCCGCAGCGGGGCCAGCAACCCTGGAGCGGCGACCACCGTCGTGCCGTCCGCCAGCAGCGTGGCCTCCGCTCCGGCTTCGGTTGCGATCAGCACGCCGGCGGCCAGGTCCCAAGGCTGCAACCCCTGCTCGTAGAAGGCACTGAACCGGTTGCCGCCGACCCAGCAGAGGTCGAGGGCGGCCGCCCCGAAGCGGCGGATGTCGCGCACCCGGGGCAGGACGTGCGACACGACCCGCGCCTGTTGGGCCCGCCGTTCCGGCAGGTAGGAGAACCCGGTGGCGACCAGGGCGGTCGCCACCGGGGCCGAGAAGGGTCGGACCCGAAGCGGCCGATCGTCGAGGGTGGCGCCGCGGCCGCGTACCGCCCGCCACGTCTCCTGGCGCGCCGGGTCCACGACCACGCCGACGATCGCCCGGCCGTCGAGCTCGGCCGCCACCGAGACGGCATAGGCGGGAACGCCGAAGAGAAAGTTGGTCGTTCCGTCGAGCGGGTCGATGACCCATCGGACACCACTGGTTCCCACCCGCGCCGATCCCTCTTCGGCCAGGATGCCGTCGTCGGGCCGCCGGTTGGTCACCGCCGTCACCACGCACCGCTCGGCCGCCCGGTCCACCTCGCTGACGAGGTCGGTGTCGGATGACTTGGTCGACACGTCGAGGCGGGCCCGTCCCACCTCGGCGCGAATGATGCCGGCGGCGGCGGCCGCCGCCTCGTCGGCCACGCCCAGCAACTCGTCGGCCAGGTCGTCGCCGGGGCCGCGGCGGCCGGCGACCATGTCGGGCGGGCGGGGAGGCACCGTGACGTTTTAGCGCACCCCTCCCGGTAGCCTCGCTCGCCGTGGTCGACCTGCGCTCCGACACCGTGACCCGACCCACTGGCGAGATGCGCCGCGCCATGGCCGACGCCGAGGTAGGTGACGACGTCTACCGCGAGGATCCGACGGTCAATGCGCTGGAGGAGGCGTTCGCCGCCCGGGTAGGAAAGGACGCGGCCCTCTACGTCCCGTCGGGGACCATGGGCAACCAGTTGGCCCTGCGCGTCCTGGGCCGCCCCGGAGATGTCGCCGTCGCCGGGGCCCGGCAGCACGTGGTGGTGTACGAGAACGCCGGGGCGGCGCGCAACGCCGGCATTCAGATTCTGCCGGTCGACGACGGCGACGGCACCTTCGGTGCCGACGCGGTCACGTGGGCCGTGGAGGCGGCCGCGCACCATCAGCCCCGCCCGGCGGTCGTGTGCGTGGAGAACACCCACATGCCGGCCGGCGGCGCCGCCTGGTCGCTAGCGCGCCTGGGCGAGGTCGCCGCCGCCTGCCGGGCCGCCGGCCTGCCCCTCCACATGGACGGCGCCCGGCTGTGGCATGCCGAAGTGGCGACGGGGGTCTCCATGGCCGACTACGCCCGGTCGGCGACGACGGTCATGTGCTGCCTTTCCAAGGGCCTGTGCGCCCCGGTCGGCTCGCTCCTGGCCGGCCCGACCGACGTCATGGCCGCCGCCCGCCTGGAGCGCAGCCGGATGGGCGGGGGGATGCGCCAGGCGGGCATCATCGCCGCCGCCGGGCTGGTCGCCATGGCGTCCATGGTTGCGCGGCTGGCGGAAGATCACGCCCGGGCCCGACGCCTGGCCGAGGCGGTGGCGGAACGCTGGCCCGACAGCGGCTGCGACCCGGCGGCCGTCCAGACCAACATCGTGGTCTTCCGGCACGCCGCCCCCGCCGCTCTGCTGGCGCACCTCGACGCCGAAGGCGTGCGGGCCGGGACCATCGCCCCCGGCACGGTCCGCCTGATCACCCACCACGACGTGGACGACGAGGGCATCGACCGCGCCTGCAAGGCGCTGGCCTCCGCCCCCTGACGCCCGATCGCGCCGCGGCGGGCGATGGGTGTCGCCACCCGGGCCGCCGGTAGATTCCCGGTCGTGGCCGACCTGCTGGAGTCTGTCCCCGCGTCGGCCCTGGCCATCTACGCCCACCCCGACGACCCGGACGTGTCGTGCGGGGGCACCCTGGCCCGGTGGGCGGGCGCCGGCGCCGACGTCATGGTGTGCATCTGCGCCGAGGGCGACAAAGGGTCGCTCGATCCCAGCGTCGATCCCCACACCCTGGTCGCCCTCCGGCGCGACGAGATCAAGGCGGCGGGGGCGGTTCTCGGGGTCACCAGCCATCACTTCCTCGGCTATCCCGACGGTGACCTCAACGACGATGCCGAGCTGCGAGGTCGACTGGTCGCACTGATCCGCCAACTGCGCCCCGAAGTCGTGATCTGCCCCGACCCCACGGCGGTGTTCTTCGGCCAGCACTACGCCAACCACCGTGACCACCGCGTCGTCGGGTGGGCCACCCTCGACGCCGTCGCCCCGGCCGCCGGGAATCCGCACTACTTCGCCCAGGCCGGGCCCGCCCACCAGCCCGCCGCTCTGTACCTATCGGGAACCCTCGAACCCGACGTGTGGGTGGACATTTCCGGTGTGGTCGACCGCAAGGCCCAGGCGGTGGCCTGTCATGCCAGCCAGGTCGGTGAGCCCGGAGAATGGCTTCGCGGCGTGGTCCGCCAGCGGGCCGAGGCCGGCGGCCGACGCGCCGGTGTCCAGTACGCCGAGGGCTTCCGCCGCCTCCTTTTCCAGCGTTAGCCGCCTCGCTCCGGGCCACGTTCGGCGTCGGGGGGAGGTTTCTCGCCGTGCGGTTCCTCCTCGACCACGATCCGGCGCTGGCTGGCCTCCTCCTCGGAGAAGGCGGTGGCCGCGGCGATCATCATGTCCAGCTGCCGCTTCTCCTTGATCGACCGCCACTCGCCCATGGCCCGCAGCACCAGCACCGCAATCACCGACACCCCGACGGTGGCGAACAGCGCGCCGCTCAAGCCACCGATGCCCTCGGGCGTGCCGCAATTCCCGTGGCATCCGACCCGAACGGCGCTGAAGCCGATCAGGCCGCCACAGGCGCCGGCGATGACGATGGCCGCGAACGCCAGGACCCGGGCCTGCACCGAGGGCAGGGCGGAGAGTCGACGATCGGCGCCGGTGTCCCGCTCCCCGTTGACCGATGCCATGCCACTGGTCATCGTAGGCTCCGGCGGATGTTGCGGGCCCTTGTCGTGCTGCCGACCTACCAGGAAGGGGGCAACATCGCCGCCGTCCTGCGGCGGGTGCGGGCGGCGGCGCCGGCGGCTGCGGTGCTGGTGGTCGACGATGGGAGCCCCGACGGCACGGCGGCCATCGCCGGGGCCATGGGGGCCGAGCTGGGCGGCATCGACGTCCTTGACCGGCCTCGTAAGGCGGGGCTCGGGAGCGCCTACCGCGACGGCTTCCGGTGGGGCCTGGCCAACGGCTTCGATGTCATCGTGGAGATGGACGCCGACCTGTCCCATGATCCGGCCGACCTTCCGCGGCTCATCGGGGCGGTCACCGATGGCGCCGACCTCGCCATCGGGGCCCGCTACGTGCCCGGGGGATCGATCCCCGCCTGGTCGTGGCACCGCAGGGCACTGTCCCGCGAGGGCAACCGCTATGCCGCCTGGGCGCTCCAGCTGCCCGTCACCGACACCACCTCCGGCTTCCGGGCCTACCGGGCATCGATCCTCGAGAAGGTCGACCTGTCGGGCGTCCGGGCGGACGGTTACGGCTTTCAGATCGAAATGGCCTACCAGGTGGCGGCCCAGGGAGGGGTGATCGTGGAGCTGCCCATCCGCTTCTCGGAGCGCAGCCACGGCCAGTCGAAGATGTCGACCCGCATCGTCGCCGAGGCGCTGCTGTTGGTCTCGTGGTGGGCGCTACGGGACCGAGTGCTGCGCCGCGCCTCCCGGTAACGCTCGGCCGCCGTCGCCGCCGTTTGCCAGACTGGATCCGGTGCCGGTCATCCTCCACGTCGACATGGACGCCTTCTTCGCCGCCGTGGAGGTCAAGCTCGATCCCTCGCTGGCGGGCCGGCCGGTCATCGTCGGCGGAACCGGGCCGCGGGGGGTCGTGGCGGCCGCCAGCTACGAGGCCCGCCGGTACGGCGTCCACTCCGCCATGCCCGCCGCCCGGGCCCGTCGCCTCTGCCCATCGGCGGTGTTCGTGCCCGGCCGGTATGACACCTACAGCGAGATCAGCCGACACCTCCACCAGCTCTTCCAGTCGTTCACCCCGCTGGTGGAGGGCATCGCCCTCGACGAGGCCTTCCTCGACGTGACCGGGGCGGTCGGCCTGTTCGGCGACGGTCCCGCCATCGCGCAGCGGATCCGCCGGCGGGTACGCGACGAGCTCGGGTTGTCGTGTTCGGTCGGCGTGGCGGCCAGCAAGTTCGTGGCCAAGCTGGCATCCGAGGCGGCCAAGCCGCGGGCCAGCCGGGCGGGGATCGACGCCGGCGCCGGCGTGGTGGTGGTGGCGCCCGGTGAGGAGCTGGCGTTCCTTCACCCCAAGCCGGTGGAGGCGTTGTGGGGGGTCGGCCAGGTCACGGCGGGGCGGCTGCGAGCGCTGGGTGTGACGACCGTCGGCGAGTTGGCGGCCGTGCCGGTCGAGACGCTCGAGCGCGCCGTCGGCGGCGCCAACGGGCGGCACCTTCACGCCCTGGCGTGGGCCCGCGACCCCCGCCGGGTGGAACCGGACCGAGCGGTCCAGTCGATCGGCCACGAGGAGACCTACCCGACCGATCGCTACGACCGGGTCGACCTGCACCGGGAACTGGTTCGCATGGCGGACGCCGTTGCCAGCCGGCTGCGGGCGGCGGCGCTGACCGGCCGGACCGTGACCCTGAAGCTGCGGTACGGCGACTTCTCGACCCTGACCCGGTCCCGGACGCTCTCCATGGGGGTGGACACCGGTCCCGCCATTGCCCGCGCCGCCGGTCGGCTGCTCGACGCCGTCGATGTCGACCCCGGTGTTCGGCTGCTCGGCGTCTCCGTCGCCAACCTGGCCGCCGGCGCCACCCACCAGCTGGCCCTCGCCTTGGGGGGCGAGGAGGAGAAGAAGGGGGATGAGACGGACGCGGCGGCGGGGGGACACGATGGGCCGGCGACCGGGGTGTCCTTGTCCGGGGCCGCCGCCGACCGGTCGTCGGAGTCGGCCGACCTGAGCTGGCATGACGCCACCCGGGCGATCGACCGGGTCCGGGCTCGCTTCGGCGACCAGGCGGTCGGCCCGGCCGTGCTGCTGTCCGGCGCCGGCATCCGCCTGAAACGGAAGGGCGATCAGCAATGGGGTCCGGCCGTTGCCCCTCCGGGCGAGGAACCACCGGGGGCCTAATTTGGCGCCTGTCCGCTCTGCCCCAGCGCACCGTGTTGTTGTAGCGTGGAAGAAGCGCAAATTCGGATGGCGCAGGTTCAGGAACTGTGTAGAGGGGTTGAGCGGTGCCGCTTTCAGAAGACGAACAGCGGATCCTCCACGAGATCGAGCGGCGCTTCTACGAGCACGACCCGGAGTATGCCAAGTCGATCGAGAGCTCGACGCTGTATCGGGCCCTGGGCCGCAACTGCAAGTGGGCGTTCCTCGGGTTTCTCGCCGGCCTGGTGATCCTGGTGGTGTCGTTTGCCTCCAGCGTCGTGCTGGGGGCCTTCGGGTTCCTCGTGATGTTGCTGTGCGCCATCTTCTTCACCCAGAACCTTCGCAAGATGGGCCGGGCCGGCTGGCAGCAGATGACCGAGCAGATGCGGGGGCACAACATGGGTGACCTGTTGGGCGACACCCGGCGAAAACTGCGGGAGCGCTTCAAGCGCAACGACGGCTGACGGCGCTCCTCGCCGGTGCGGGACGGCTTAGCGGACCTTCACGGAGAAGCGGGGGTCGACCACCAGCCGGATCCGCTGGGCCCCCGTCGCCGACCGGACGAGGGCCCGCCTGACCACCGCCAGGTCGGCGGCGACGGCGTCGGCTTCCTCGGCCGTGATCGACCCCATGCCGAACTCGGCCTTGGTTGCCGCCTCGGCCAGGTCCAGCAGGAGGCCGACCGATGTCGGCTCCAGGCTGAGCGGCCCGCGGAGTTCCAGGGCGGCGCGATGAGCCAGCTCGCGGTAGGTCTCCGACGGGCGCCGGCGCACACCCCACCACGCCAGGAGGTCGAGGAGTTCGCTCCAGGTCAGGAGGACCTCGGCGCGGGTCACCACCTCCGGTCGCAGCGGTTGGGACCGCTGCCGCGAGGGCAGCATCGGGAGGAGCCAGCCGAGGAGGACGACGGCCTTGAGTCGCCGGGCCCACCGGGCGAACGGTGTGCGGCCCTCGCCCGCCCACTCCCTCCGGAAGCGGGCGAAGCGGTCCCGGGGAGTCTGGGGGCCGTCGGTTTCCAGCTCGGCCGCCTGGTTGATGAGGCGGTCCCGGGTGGCCACGGCCTGGAGCCAGCGCAGCGTGAGCATCAGCCCCACCAGCAAGGCGGCGGCGGAGAGCAACGAGCCCAACCACACCAGGTCCCCGAGCCAACGGTTGCCGTGGTGCTTCTTCGGCGCCGCAGCGGCCGCCGGGATAGAAGAAGTAGTCGTGGGGCGGCTGGACGCGCCGGCCGGCGTGGTCACCGGCACGGTCGTCCCCGTGGCCGAGGGCAGCGACGACGTGGGCCCCGACTCGGCCGCCGCCACGCCCGTGTAGTTCTGACCCCCGGGAAGGCCCCGGCCTGGGGTCGGCTCGAACGCGACCCAACCGACGCCGGTGAAGTACACCTCGGGCCAGGTATGCAGGTTCTGGTCGGTGACCCGGAACAGCCCCGGGCTGACCTCCTCCCCCCAGGTCCACCCCACGGCCAGCCGGGTCGGGAGGCCGGCGACGCGGGCCAAGACGGCGAAGGAGCCGGCGAACTGCTGGCAGTACCCGGCCTTGGCGACGAAGAGGAAATTGTCGAGCGGGTTGGGCCCCGAATAGTTGTAGTCCAGGGTGTAGGTGAAATGGCTCGGGTCCCGCAGGTAGTTCTGGATGGCCAGCGCCTTGTCGTACTCGGTCGTCTTGCCGGCCACGATCTGCTTGGCCAGGTCGACGATGCTGGTGTGCAGCGGCGGCAGCTCCAGGAAATGGGCGACGGTGGACTTGGCGGGCGGGGGAGCGGCCTGCAACCGGGCCGCCTCGGTGTCGCCCTGGCTGACGACCGAGCTGACGTGGTACGTGGCGCCGGTAAGGACGTTGTTGTCCGAGATGAGGTTGCCCGACTGCGGGTCGTAGGTGATGCCCTTGATCCCTGAGACGCTCACCGGCCGGTAGGCGGCGGGTAGCCACGGGGCGTTGAGGTCGGTGATGGTGAAGTCCTGCTCCACCCGCGCCCCCCCGACGGTGGGAGTCGGTCCCTCACTCAGCGTGGCGCCGACCGAATGGGAGGTGCTGAGGGCGTTCCAGTCGGTGCCGTTGAAGGTGTCGAGGGCGGTCTCCCGCCAGTACTCGGGTTGGCTGCTCGCCACGCTGAAGACGGGATTCGGGCTCGGGTGGAGGAGCCGGCCGTGGAGGTCGACCAGCGGACTGAGCGTGCTGCGCGTGCCGTTGGTCGACACGTCGCCCCGCCAGTTGATCACCGCCTTGTGGGTGGCGCCCGGGAGGCGGAACCCGAGGTTGAGGGCCACGATCAGCGAGGCCAGTCCGATGACGGCCCCCGCGGAGACGGCGCTGGTCAGGGCGCCGCGGGTGCGGTTGGCGAACCACGCCGACGTCTCCTGGTTCACCGTGGCCTGATGGATCATCACGAAGGCCAGCAGCGCTCCCGCTTCGACGATGATGGCGGCCGACCGGCCCGACCGGGTGCCGATGACGGCGCAGAAGATGAAGGCCGCGAACGACGGCACCGTCGCCTCCAGGGTGGCCCGCATCCGGAAGGCCGCCCAGTCGGCAAGGGTGGCCAGGATTCCCACTCCCGTCGCCACCACGAGGACGAAGCCCTGGGTCACGGGGGCGGGGGCGCTCACCAGATGGAAGTCCAGCCGGGCCCGGCGGAACGAGTCGCCCGCCGCCCGGAACGTGCTGGCCAACGGCAGGCCGAAGGTGGTCGAGCCGGGGAGGACCGCCCAGGAGACCAGGAACACCAGGGCCACCAACGACACGATCGTCGCCACCGCCGGCGGCCATGACTGCCGGCGGCACCACCAGGCGACGGCGTGGGCGCCCACCGCCACCAGGATGACCGGGCCGGCAAACGACCGGTTGACGAACAGCCGGTTCACGCTGAAGACCCCCGCCAGGGTCAAGACGGTCAGCGCAACGGTGGCGATGGCGTCGCCGGCCGACGCACCCGGCGTGGGGCCTCGCACACCCGGCCGGCCGGGGGACGGCGAGGCCGAGGGCGACTCCGGAGCGGAAGGCGATGCCCGTCGCGGGGGGGTGGCGGTGGCGGTCACCGGCCCACCGGCCGCAAGGGCGGCGCCCCGCCGGCGTCGCCCGCGGGTGGGTTTCCCGGCACGCCGACGCGCCCATCTTCTCGAGGTGGGCGGTTCCCCGCGGGGACCGGAGAACCCACCGCGGCGTTCCACGCCGCCGCGAAGGGCGACTTCGCCGTCACCCGCACGACCAGTCCGCGGGCTCGCATCGCCGCCGCCGGGCGTCGAGCGGCGTTCGGGTCCCACGCCGAGCGTTCGATGCCCACCAGGGCGAAGAGGCTGTAGCGCCCTGAGAGGCGGCGGATACTGGCCAGGTCGTCTTCGGTGGCGCCATCGGTCGTGACCAACGCGGCGGCGCCGGTGGTGCCGCCGCGGTCGAGGACGGACAGGCCGACCGCCAGGGGCGCCGCCGGGCCCGGACGGGCCGCCGCCAGGTGGGCCAGCACGGCGGAGATGTGGGCATGGCCGTTCCCGAACCCGCTGTCAAACCCCTCCGTCGTGACCAGCCGGACCTGGCGCCCGGCCAGCGAGCTGGTGTGGGCGATACTGGCGACGGCGGACAACGCCAGCTCCAGCGACGCCGCGCTGTGCTGGGGGCCGCGCAGGTCGGCCAGGATGGAGATCCGTCCCTGCCAGGGCAGCTCGTCCTGGCGGATCATGATCTCGTCGGAACGGGCCGACGACGGCCAGTGCACCCGCCGGAGGTCGTCACCGGTCTGGTAGGGGCGCAGAGCGTAGAAGTCGTCGCCCCCCGCCGAAAGCGAGGGATGACCGGTCGATCCGGTGGGATCGGCGCCGCGAGCCTGGGGCAGCGGCGCGATGGGGTCGATCCGGGGGTACACGACCAAGCGGGCCCCGGGCGCCGCCTCCCGGCCCTGGGTGGCCAGCCCGAACGGGTCGGTCAGGCCGATCTGCAGCGGTCCCAGGGGAAAGACGCCCCGCTCGGCCGTCGGCAGCCGGTAGGCGGCGCGAACGGTTTCGCCGCCCGGCAGGGGCGCGATGTGGAACCGGGCCCAGCGGCGCCCGTCGTCGAAGGGATCACGGGCCGAGAGCACCGGCGAACGGCGGCTGTCCGTGTTGCGGACGGCCAGCTCGACCCGGCTGTTGCCTCCGGCCGGTACCTGGTTGGGGCGCACGTCGCGGTGCGCGTCCACATTCCAGCGGGCGTAGTGGACGTAGACGACGGCCCCCGCCACCAGGCTGAGCCCCAGCACCGCGAAGGGGTACAGCTCGGAGATACCGAGCAGGCGCCCGGCGATGAAGAAGGCGACCGAGACACCGCAGACGGCCCAGCCTCTCCGGGTCAGGCTGCGGGTCACGCCCCGGTGCGGCCGGTGGGGACGGGAACGGTCGCCAGGACCTCGCTCAGAATGTCGGGAGGGCGCCCGCCGGCCAGCTGGCTGTCGGGGGAGAGCGCCAGCCGGTGCTCGAGAACCGGACCGACCAGGGCCTTGATGTCGTCGGGCACCACGTACTCCCGGCCCCGGGAAGCGGCGTGGGCCCGGGCCGCCCGTTGCAGCGCCAACGCAGCACGGGGCGACATGCCGAGGGCCAGGCCGGGGTGGCGGCGGGTGGCGGCGGCCAGGTCGACGATGTACCCCTTCAAGGCGGGGGCGACGTGGATCGCCTTGGTTGTCTCGACCATGCTCTCCACGTCGGCCGGCGACAGCACCGGCTGCAGCTCGTCGACGGCACTGCCGCCGCCGTGGGTGTCGAGCATGTCGATCTCCGCCGCCCGGTCCGGGTACCCCATGCGAATCCGCAGCAAGAAGCGGTCGAGCTGGCTCTCGGGCAGGGGATAGGTCCCCTCGTGCTCCACCGGGTTCTGGGTGGCGATCACCATGAACGGCGACGGCAGCCGGTAGGTGGTGCTGTCCACGGTGACCTGGCGCTCCTCCATGGCCTCGAGGAGCGCCGATTGGGTCTTCGGGGAGGCACGGTTGATCTCGTCGCCGAGGACGACGTTGGCGAAGATGCCCCCGGGGCGAAACGTGAAACTTCCGCTCTGGCGGTTGTAGACGGTGACGCCCGTGACATCGGAGGGGAGCAGGTCGGGTGTGAACTGGATGCGGTGCCAGTCGCAGTCGAGCGAGCGGGCCAGCGCCTTGGCCAGGCTGGTCTTGCCCACGCCGGGCACGTCCTCGATCAGGAGGTGGCCCTGGGCCACCATGCACACCAGGGCGAGGCGGATGGCGCTCTCCTTGCCCTGGATGACGCGGGCCACGTTTTCCACCGTGGCCTCGAAGAGCTCGGCAAAGCTGGCCAGCGAGCGCGACGCAGTCCGGGGCC
Organism: Acidimicrobiales bacterium; assembly: GCA_036264135.1. Taxonomy (GTDB): domain Bacteria; phylum Actinomycetota; class Acidimicrobiia; order Acidimicrobiales; family Palsa-688; genus DATARN01. Next base: position 42,066 of record DATARN010000036.1, on the reverse strand, counting down.
TCACCGCCACCGCAGCCCCCCCGCCAGCCCAGCCGTAAACCGCACCAACATCCTCCCCGACGACGATCCTGTGAAGCGTACTTCCCGACCGTCGCCTTTCGGGTCCGGCACGGCGGGGGCGTAGCTTTTCGGGGTGTGAAGGTCCTGGCGGTGGATATCGGAGGCACCAAATTGGCGGTCGCGGTCGTCGACGACGACGCCCGCCTCAGCTTCCGGTCCTCCACCCCGACACCGCGCGGGGACGACCCGGAATATCTTTTCGCCACGCTCGCCGCCCTCATCTCGCCCATCCCGCTGGCCGATGTGGCCGCCTGCGGCGTCGGAAGCGGCGGGCCGATGCGGGGCCACGGGGAACTGGTGTCGCCCCTCAACATCCCCGCCTGGCGCGACTTCCCGCTGCGCCGGCGGCTGGCCGAACTGACGGGCCTGCCGTCCTACGTCGACAACGACGCCAAGGCGCTGGCGCTGGGGGAGGGATGGCAGGGCGCGGCGGCCGGCGTCCAGGACTATCTGGCCATGGTCGTCTCCACGGGGGTAGGCGGCGGAATCGTCCTCGACGGCCGCCTGCTCGACGGCGCCGACGGCAACGCCGGCCACATCGGCCACGTGATCGTGGTGCCCGGCGGCCGGCGCTGCGCGTGCGGGGCTTACGGCTGCCTGGAGGCGGAGGCGTCGGGGACCTCGATCGCCGCCATCACCGGCCAGCCGGCGGCGGCCGCCGGGCCCGACCTGATCGCCCGTACCGGACAGTTGGTCGGCCAGGCGGTGGCGTCGGTGGCCAACCTGCTCGACCTTCGCCTGGCCGTCGTGGCGGGATCGGTCGCCCTCGGCTACGGGGAGCCGTTCTTCGCCGCCGCCCAGGCCGAGATCGACCGCCTGGCCCGGCTGAGCTTCTCGCTCGGCACACGGATCGTCCGGGGCGGGCTGGGCGCCGACGGACCCCTGGTCGGGGCGGCGGCGGTCGGACGGCGCGGCCTGGACCCCTCCACTGTTTACCGAACGAGCCACTGAAGTTTCCCGGGACGACAAACTGCGGCTATCTGGTGTTGCAAGCATCCCGCAGCCTTTGTCTTTTGTCGTGAGGCGGAAACGAGGATGGAAAATGGGACGTGGTAGGCGGCAACGGCGGATCTTGAAGGCGGGCACCGCGGCGGCCGGCATGGCGTTGCTGGCCGGCTTGCCGGGAGTGGTCTCCTCCGGTGGTGTGGCCGCGGCGACCGCCGCTGCCACGACGCCGATCAAGCATTTGGTCGTGATCTACCAGGAAAATGTCTCGTTCGATCACTATTTCGGCACGTATCCCTTCGCCACCAACTCCTCCGGCCAGCCGTTCCAGGCGACTCACCTGACACCGGTGAACGGCCTGACCCCGGCGCTGCTACTCAACAATCCCAACGGAGTAAATCCCAAGCGGCTCGATCCGTCGAAGCTGTCGGATGTCCTCACCTGTGACCAGGGGCATAACTACAACGCCGAGCAGAAGGCCTTCGATGGCGGGAAGATGGACAAGTTCCCTTCAACGGTCGGCAACGGCGGCACCGGCCCGACGGGGAATCAATGTTCGACCAGCGATGTCATGAACTATTACGACGGCAATACCACCACCGCCTTGTGGAACTACGCCCAGCACTTTTCCATGAGCGACAATTCGTTCGGCACGACGTTCGGGCCGTCGTCACCAGGCGCGATCAACCTGGTATCGGGCAACACCGGCACCGTGGGCAAGACCATCAACGGCGCCGACACCAACGGTGACACCGTCACCAACGGCACCGACGGCCGCTCCCTTATCGAGGACGCCCAGCCGTACTACGACGACTGCTCGACGCGCGATGCCGTCAGCCTCACCGGGACCAACATCGGCGACGAGCTCAATAACGCCGGCCTGAGCTGGGGCTGGTTCCAGGGCGGCTTCCGGCCGTCGACCAGTTTCGCCACGGCCACCGCCGGCAGCCCCCAGGCGACCAGCGTGTTCACACCCGACGAGTTCTCCGGCAAGTTCAATGTGGCGCCGGCCACCAACCAGGGGCTCTGCAACACCGTCCACCCGGTGGGACCGGCGCTCGGGGGGACCGGCGGCACGGTGCCCGGCGGCACCAACTACGGCAATAAGGACGACTACATCCCCCACCACGAGCCGTTCCAGTACTACGCCTCGACCGCTAACCCCCACCACCTCCCGGTGACCTCGCTGGCCGCCATCGGGACCGACACGCAGACCATGGCATCCGGCGTGCCGCAGTTCGACACGGCCAACCACCAGTACGACATGAGCGACTTCGACGCCTTGGTCGCCGCCATCAACCACGGCTTCATCTCGCCGGATCGTCTCCCCGCCGTCAGCTTCCTGAAGGCCCCCGGCTACCAGGACGGCCACGCGCTGTACTCCGATCCCATCGACGAACAGCAGTTCATCGCCCAAGAGATCAACGCCCTGCAGAAGACCCCTGATTGGGCCAGCACCGCAGTGGTCATTGCCTACGACGACTCCGACGGCTGGTACGACCACGCGTACAGCGGGGTGCACAACCCCTCCAACACCGTCAACGCCTCGCCCTCGCCGCAGGACTTCCTCACCGGCACCGGGCTGTGCGGCAAGGGCACGCCGCTCGCCGGTCAGAACGGGCGGTGTGGCTTCGGACCCCGGCTGCCCCTGCTGGTGATTTCGCCCTACGCCAAGACGGCCTTCGTCGACCACACCCTCACCACCCAGACCTCGATGATCCGCTTCGTCGAGGACAACTGGGGCCTGCCCCGGATCCCCGGCTCCTTCGACGCCGTCGCCGGGAAGCTCACCAACCTGTTCGACTTCGGCCATCCCCAGGGCAACAACAAGGCGCTGTTCGTCGACCCCACGACGGGGGAGCCGTACTCCAGCTAGGGGGATACCCTTTGCCCAGTGCAACTCCGGGCGGTACGAGCGCTCCTCGGCCGCCCGGAGCTGTGGCCAACGGCGACGGTGATGGCCCGGCGGCTGGCTCCCCCGGGATGGTGGCGGCATTGGCCGCCGCGGCCGTGGCCCGATTCCGCCTATCTGCGGTTCCGGATGGTGACCGCCTATGGCGACGCCGACGCCTCCCCGCCGCCGCATGACCTGGTCGAGTACCTCGCCTGGTGCCGGCGTATGAACCGCCTGCGGCCCCCGGCCACCGGCGGGGCAAAGTCCGCAACCTGGTCGTCGCGGCGCGCTAGCGTGACCGGCGTGTCACCCGAGCCACCAGCAGTTGACTCGCCGGTTTCCAGCTGGCATCGAAGGTTCCGGCAGGGCTAAAGGCACGCGGTGTCTCGAGCGCTCGTCCTCAACGCCAGCTACGAGCCGCTCTGTGTCGTGTCCACCCGTCGGGCCCTGTTGCTGGTGCTCGACGACAAGGCGGAACTGGTGCACGTCACGGACCGACACTTCCGCTCGGAGCGCCACAGCTTTCCCGAGCCCTCGGTCGTGCGCCTGGCCCACTACGTCCGCGTTCCGTACCAGGCCCGCATCGCCCTCAACCGGCGGGCGATCTTCGCCCGGGACGGGCACCGGTGCCAGTACTGCGGCTCGGCGGCGGAGAACATCGACCACGTGATCCCCCGCAGCAAGGGTGGACCGCACGCCTGGGACAACGTGGTCGCCGCCTGCCGGTTGTGCAACTCCCGCAAGCGGGACCGCCTCCTCGAGGACAGCGGGATGAAGCTGCGCCACAAGCCGGCGGTTCCCCGGGAACGTACCTGGATCCTGGTGGCCAGCGGCAGCGTCCGACCGGACTGGGAGCCGTACCTCACCGGACCCACCCTGGCGGCGGCGGAAACCCTGTCTGCTTGACCGCCTCCTGGGAGGTCGAAGCGATCGCCGGCCCGGTCGCCAGCCTGCTCAGCCTGCCGGGCGCCGAGGGACGGACCGCCCGCATCCTGACGCCGGAGGACCGGGCGCTGGTCCTCGGCAGCACCCAGCCGGAGGGGCATGTCGACTCGGCGGCCGCGGCCGCCACCGAGACCGCCGTCTTCCGCCGGGACAGCGGGGGCGGCGCGGTGTTGGTCGGTCCCGGCCTGACCCTCTGGGCCGACGTGACCGTCCCCGTCGGGGACCGGCTGTGGTGCGCTGACGTCGGTCAGGCGTTCTGGTGGCTGGGCGACGTCTGGGCCGCGGCCCTCGCCGATGCCGGCCTCCCCGGCGCCGAGGTCTGGCGCGGCCCGCTGCTACGCGGCCGGTGGTCGGACCGGGTGTGCTTCGCGGGACTCGGTCCCGGTGAGGTCCGGGTGGCCGGCGCCAAGGTGGTCGGCATGGCCCAGCGCCGCACCCGGTCAGGGTCGCGGTTCCACTGTGCGGTGACCATTGTGTGGCGTCCCGAGGACCTCGTCGCCCTGCTGGCCCTCGACGCCGGCGAGCGGGTGCGGGCGGCGGTGGAGCTGGCGCCGGTCGCCGCCGGCGTCGGCGCCGACGTGGCCCGGCGCCTCGTCCCGGCGTTCTTCGACCGCCTTCCCGGCCCGTGACCGGCTGGCCCGTGACCGGCTGGCCCATGACCGGCCGGCCGGTGACCGGCTGGTGGTGGGCTCAACCGGCGGCGAGCGCGACGTTGTCGAGGATCAGGCCGGCGTGGCCCGGTGCGTCGTCGGAGGCGAAGACGATGGTGCTGGTCGTCGACGCGGTCGGTCGCACCTGCAGCTGGAAGGTGCGGAAGCCGTCTCCGCTGCCCATGGTCACCCGGAGGGCGGCGGCGCATCCCGGGAGGGACGCGACCAGCGTGGCGGGCCAGGGGTCCGCCACCCGGTGGGAACCGGCCACGTCGAAGGAGAGGGTGTAGCGCTGGAGGGCCTGGAAGGCGAACGCCTGCACCGTTTCAATCCGCCCCGGTCCGAACGCGCTGCTGAGGGCAACGGCATGGCCGTGGTCGGCGAGAAAGTCAGCCTGGTCGAGGGCGCCATTGCCCGGGGAGGCGGCACCGAACAGCGATGTGCCAACCAGCGAGATGCCCTGGTGCACGTTCCAGTTTCTGAGCAGTCCGCCTGGCAACTCATGGTCGAAATTGTCGCCGAACGGCAACCCGCCCAGGGCCGCGGTGACGTCGCCGGCGGTGTCGGTGGCGGGCGTCAGCGTCTGGGCCCCCGCCGGCGCCCACCAGCCGAGTTTCGGCGTCGCCCACACGACGGCGGCGCCCGCCGCCCCGCCCAACAGGAATTGCCGTCTCGTGAGTTCCGCCGGTTTCAGTTCGCCCATGGCCCTTCGATAGTCGCTGAGTGGGGCGCACGTCAAGGGTGGCGTCGTCTCGCCGGTACGGCTACCATACGGCGGCGAAAGCGGGGGCGTGGCGTCCCTTCTTGCGGCCTCTTGGCGGAAGGATCGATGGTGGCGACGATCAGCTATTTCTTGAAGATCGCAGGCGTGACCGGCGAGAGCGTTGACCCCAAGCACAAGGGCGAGATCGACGTCGAGAGCTGGTCGTGGGGCGAGTCGAATTCCGGTGCGACCAATGGGACTCTCGGCCCCGGGAAGGCCGTCGCCCAGGACTTTCACTTCGTCACCTCGGTCGGAAGGCAGTCGCCGCAATTGCTGGTGGCCTGCGCCAGCGGCAGCACGTACAAGGAAGCCGTGTTGACGTGCCGGAAGAACGGCCCCACTGCCTTCGAGTTCCTCAAGATCCTCATGTTCAACCTCTATGTCTCCAGCTATCAGGTCGGCGGCAGCGGCGCGAGCGACAACGTTCCGTTGGAACAGGTGTCACTGCACTTCCAAAAGATTGAGATGGAAGAATTCGACCAGAACGCCGACGGGTCTCCCGTCATGACCTTCGGCGGCTACAACTTCGCCACCAACCAGGTCGTCCCGCCCCCCGCTACCGGGTAGGCGGCGGCGACGCTTCGAGGCGGCCCTGTTCGCCGGCCGGCGCAGGGAGGGGCAGCAGGAAGCCCTGTTCCACCAGCCGGGTCACGATCGCCACAGCCTGGGGCGTCACGTCGGTGACATCGGCGCCCACCGAGTCGGCCAAGCGGTCGATCAGCTGGCCCACGGTGCGCTGACCGTCGCACCCCGCGATCAGGCCGGCGCCGGGCGGGTCGACGGACCCGACATGGCGCAGACCCTGGAGTTGCCGTAGTTCGTGTTCTTCGGCCACCCATCGGCCCTCGTGTACCCGCCGCGTCTCGTAGAGCCGCACGTCGTCGGCTACCACCAGGCGTTGGTTCTGGAGGTCCCCCTCGGGACGCCCGGCGAGCCACTCGAGGCGGTGGAAGGTGGCCTCGATGGCGTCACCGCTCGGCACCGCGATGTCCTGTGTCACCTCCTCGATCCGCAGCCACGGTGTCGGCCGGGTGGTCCGGCGCATGGTGATGAGGCCGGATCCGACCGCTTCGATCCCGGCCTGCTGGTAGAAATCCATCCACCGGTTGAACGCCTCCCCGGTGCGGGCGGGATCCGGCTCTTCATGGCGGATCCACGTGGAGGCGTAGTGCTCGATGTCCTCGACATCGCGCTGGATGACCCACGCGTCGCACCCGGTACCCTCGAACCAGCCGGCCAGCCGGGCCCGCCAGTCCTCGCCGCTCCGGTGAGCCCAGTTGGCGAGCAGTTGGCACCATCCGCCGTCGTTCAGGTGCGCCCCCGCCTGGCGCACGATCCGCCGGCAGATCTCGTCGAGGGGCAGGCCACTGTCGCGGTAGTCAAAGCGGTCTTCGGGCGAGATGACGAACGGCGGGTTGGAGACGATCAGGTCGAACCGCTCGCCCGTGACCGGCGCGAACAAGTCGCCTCGGCGGACGGTGATCTCCGTGGCCCCGTTGAGGGCGAAGTTGAAGGCCGCCACCGCCACTGCCCGAGGATTGCGGTCCGTGGCCACGATCCGTTCCGCCTGCCCCAGGCCGTGCAGTGCCTGGATGCCGCTCCCGGTGCCCAGGTCGAGGAGGCTGCCGACGGTCGGCCGCACGGTCATGCTGGCCAGGGTCAGCGACGCCGCGCCGATGCCGAGGACGAAGTCGGCGCGGTGGGCGCCGCGCCCTGCCGAGTCGTAGGCGACCAGCCATTGGCGACCGGTCACGTCGTAGGGCCGGATCTTCAGCCCGCCGACCACTCCGGCGGCGTCGACATGCACCAGGCCGGCGGCGGCGCAGCCATGGAGGTCGAGTGGGGCGAGGGCGGCCTCAGCGGCGGCGGGCTCGACCGCGACGCCGCAGAGGAACAAGCGGATGAGCGTGTCGAGGGGTGAGCCGCCGGCGGTGCGGCGAACGACGGGGGCCACCTCGGCGCGGCTGAGGAAGGTGAACCCGTGTTCTCCAATGGCGGCCCGGACGCCGGCCACGGTGTACCCGGCGCGGTCGAGCGCCCGGCGGAGGTTGGCGATCTCCTCGGGGCGGTCGGCGAACAGGAAGGTGGCGGGGGGCGCATCAGTCATTCCGGACACCTTGCCAGGCTGCCGGCGCCGTTGACCAGCGCTACGCGGGGGCTTGCGCCTTGGCGTTCTTGGCCCGCCGGCCGCGGATGGTCTGGTCGAGGATCACCTTGCGTAGCCGGACCGACTTCGGGGTCACCTCGACGCATTCATCCTCGCGGATGAACTCCAGCGCCTGCTCGAGGGACATTTGCTGCGGCGGGTACAGCCGTTCGTAGCTGTCGGCCGACGACGCTCGATGGTTCGTCAACTGCTTGGGCTTGGTGATGTTGACGTCCATGTCGTCGGACCGGGCGTTCTCGCCGACGATCATGCCCTCGTACACCTCGACGGTCGGGCCGATGAACAGCACGCCCCGCTCCTGGAGGTTGATAATGGCGTATCCGGTCGAGTTGCCGCTGCGGTCGGCAATCAGGCTGCCGGACAGTCGGGTCCGCAATTCGCCAAACCATGGTTCATAGCGGTCGAAGATATGGTGCAGGATCCCGGTGCCGCGGGTCTCGGTCAAAAACTCGGTGCGGAATCCGATAAGGCCACGGGCGGGAACGAGATATTCCATCCGCACCCACCCGGTGCCGTGGTTGACCATCTGCTCGAGGCGACCCTTGCGCATGGCAACTAATTGGGTGACGACGCCCAGGAATTCTTCGGGAACGTCAATCGACACCCGTTCGACCGGTTCGCATATCTTGCCGTCGATCATTCTGGTCAGGACCTGCGGTTTGCCGACGGTGAGCTCGAAACCCTCGCGTCGCATCATCTCCACCATCACCGCCAGCTGCAGCTCGCCGCGGCCCTGGACCTCCCAGGTGTCGGGGCGGTCGGTCGGCAGGACCGCGATGGACACGTTGCCCACCAGTTCGGCGTCGAGGCGGTCCTTGATCATGCGCGCCGTGAGCTTCTTGCCCTCCTGCCCGGCCATCGGAGAGGTGTTGACGCCGAGGGTCATGGACAGGCTCGGTTCGTCGACGTGGGTGACCGGGAGGGGCCTCGGATCGTCAACGTCGGCAATGGTCTCGCCGATCGTGATGTCGGCGATGCCCGCGATGGCGATGATGTCCCCCGGCCCGGCATCCTCGGCGGGAACCCGCTCCAGGTTCTCGGCGACATACATCTCGGTGATCTTGACGGGCTCGATCGTGCCGTCCTTGCGACACCAGGCGACTCGCTGGCCCTTCTTGATGGAACCGTGGCGGATCCGGCACAGCGCCAGGCGGCCCACGTAGGGGGAGGCGTCGAGGTTGGTGACGAGCGCCTGAAGGGGGTGCTCGGGCTCGAAGGAGGGCGCGGGGATGGCGGAGACGATGGTGGCGAACAGCGGCTCGAGGTCGCCGCTGTCGCTGATCTCGTCGGCGCTGAGCCAGGCCCGGCCGGCCCGGGCGTTGGAGTAGACGATGGGGAACTCGATCTGGTGGTCGGTGGCGCCCAGGTCGATGAACAGTTCGTAGACCTCGTTCAGCACCTCGGCGATGCGGGCGTCGGCCCGGTCGACCTTGTTGATGACCAGCACGACGGGCAGGTTGAGGTCGAGCGCCTTGTGGAGGACGAAACGGGTCTGGGGAAGGGGACCTTCGCTGGCGTCGACCAGCAGCAGGATCCCGTCGACCATGGTGAGGCCCCGCTCCACCTCGCCGCCGAAGTCGGCGTGGCCGGGCGTGTCGATGATGTTGATCTTGATGCCGCTGTGGCGCACCGCGGTGTTCTTGGCCAGGATGGTAATGCCCTTCTCCCGCTCCAGGTCGTTCGAGTCGAGGACGCGCTCCACGACCGCCTGGTGATCGCCGAAGGCGCCGGACTGGCGGAGCATGGCGTCGACCAGCGTGGTTTTACCGTGGTCGACGTGGGCGACGATGGCGATATTGCGAAGATCGGAACGGACGGCAGGCATTGGTGACCAATCAATCTGGGGGGGACAAAAGCCACCCGGGGTGGTGGCTCCCCAGCCGTAGGAACTCGCACCGGTCGCGGCGGTTCCCGGCTGGGACTTCTCCAGGGTACCAGCCCCTTTAGGGCATACCGCCGCCGCCACGTCTTTGTCCGGGTTTCCCGCTTCCCTCGGCTACCCTAGGTGCCAACGGGCTCGGCCCGGGCCTCGGACGGGACGCGGCAGCGGAAAGAGCGAGAGGGGAGAGCTTGAGCCGGGTTGATCGTGAACCGCTCCCCCAGCGATCCGTCGACCGCTCCAGGACCGGGCTGATCCTTCCCGGCACACCGGGCGCCGCGGGGGCGTCAAGCTCCTTCCGCCCGTCCGGCGAGGCGGCCTCCGTCCGGCGGTCGTCGCGGCGGCGGCGTGTTTTCTCCCTTAAGGCGGCGTTGGTCGTCGCCGACATGGCGGTCGTCGCGGTCGCCATGGTGGTGGCCTTCCGACTCCGCGCCGTCGTACCGGGTCCCGGCCATGATCTGACCGGGATTCCTACTCGCCACCTGGTCGTCGGTGCGCTGTCGTTGCCCCTGTGGGCCGCCATCTTTGTTCGCTACGACCTCTATCGGGCCAACCTCGTTGCGGGCCGGCGGCGGGAGTTGAGCCGGCTGGTCCACGCCGTCGGGGCGTCGGTGGCCGGGATGGCGCTGATCGCCTTCATGTTGCAGCTGTACGTGGCCCGGGGCTGGGTGATCCTGACCGGCGTGGCTGGACTGATCCTGCTGGGGGTCGAACGCGAGGTGGTTCGCGCCGCGTTGACTCGGCGTCGGGCCCAGGGGCGCCTCTTGCGTCCTGTGCTCATCGTGGGCGCCGACGCCGATGCCGTGGACCTCAGCCGCACGCTGGCCGAAACTCCCCGGCTCGGTTATCGGGTCCTGGGAATGGTGGCCGACATTCCGGCCGGCTCCTCACCACCGCCGGAATGCCCCGTCATCGCCTCGATCGACGGGATCAACGATGCGATCGACGCGACCGGCGCCGATGGCGTGATCGTCGTCGCCAGCGCCGTCGGGGCGGCAGTGGCCAACCGCTTGGCCCGCGAACTGCCCGACGCCGGTGTCCGCGTGGAGCTGGCCGCCTCGCTGCGCGATATCGCCGCGGAACGGTTGGGCCTCCGGGCGGTGGGCGCCCACACGGTCCTGCATGTCGAACCGGTCCGCCGCCACGGTTGGCGGATGTTCGCCAAGCGGGCCCTCGACGTCACCGTCTCGGGCGTCGCCCTGATCGTCATGACGCCGCTGCTGGTCCTCATCGCCCTAATGATCAAGCTGACCTCGCCGGGTCCCCTGCTCTTCCGGCAGGTGCGCCTGGGCCGCGATGGGCATCTGTTCACGCTGCTGAAATTCCGCACCATGGTCGCCGACGCCGACCGGCAACTGGTTGACCTGAGGGACAAGAACGACGCGCCCGGGCCACTGTTCAAAATGCGCGACGATCCCCGGGTCACCCGCGTGGGCCGCTACCTGCGGCGGTTCTCCCTCGACGAGCTCCCGCAGCTCTGGAATGTCCTACGGGGCGAGATGACACTGGTGGGCCCCCGGCCGGCCATCCCCGAGGAGGTAATCGGGTGGATGCCCGAGCTTCACCAGCGCCTCCGGGTAAAGCCAGGCATCACGGGCATGTGGCAGGTGTACGGCCGCAGCGACGCCTCGTTCGGCGAGTACTGCCGCCTCGACCTGTACTATGTAGACAACTGGTCGCTTTTGGTCGATCTCACCATTTTGTGCAAAACCATCCCTGCCGTGTTGTTCCGCCGGGGCGCCTACTGATTTCACCCTGCGGCGTCTGACACGGCGAACCTAAAGGGGCGTATGCGGCCTGTGGCGACGTGGTGTCGGGATCGGCAGCAGTGACCGAACACCTCGATCGCGACGCCGCCCGCTTTGTCGCCGGGATCATCGGGGCGCTGCTGGTCGAGGCCGTTGTGGCCTGCGTCGTGGCGTGGGTGATCACGGGTGCATCGGGCTTTGCGTGGGGCGCAGCGGCCAGTGCTGGGGCCACCGCGGCGTTTGGGGTGCTCCGCTGGGGGCGGTCCCGCCAGGCCCGGCGCTGAGCCACTAACCGCCGCCCGATTTTTCGGCAGGGGGGCCGCGGCGCGCCCGGAGGGACATGGTCGGGCCCTCGGCGGGGCCAAATTCTTTCCTGAAGGGGCGTGACGGGCCGCAAATGGTTGACCGGTGGGGGATAGGGGCGTACGGTGGTGGCTTGTGGTGAAAAGGGGAGGGCCCTGCCACCACAGAGGGATGGAACGGGAAACGAGTGGCGCCGCGGTTCTTCGGTACGTACGAGCACTCCCTCGATGCGAAGGGACGGATCATCCTGCCGGCGCGCTTTCGCAGCCAGCTGGGGACCCAGGCGTACGTCTCCAAGTACCGCCACGGTTGCCTGGCCCTGTGGACATCGGAGGAATTCGAGAAGCAGATGGCGGAACAGGAGGCCAAGCAGGGACTGGGCGACAGCGAACTCAACCAGGCACGTATCTGGGCGGCCGGCTCGTCGGATATCGAGGTCGACACCCAGGGCCGCATCGCTCTTCCCGCCAATCTCCGCACCTTCGCCGGCCTGGAAACGCAGAACCGGATTCTGGTCGTCGGCGCCCTGAACCGGGTCGAGCTTTGGAACCCCGCGGTCTGGGAGCAGCGCGTCGGCCCGGCCGAGGCCGAGATGGTCGGCGCCCTTGCCGGTACCGCCCCTTCGGCGGAGGTCTCGTGACCGGTGTTCATTTCCTCCCACCCCCTACCCGGAACGCTGGCGCGGTCCGGCCCATGCGCAGCCCTTCGACTGGCGAGGTGGAAGTCCCCTTCTCCGCCCGCTTCCATCTTGGTCGATCGGGGAGACATCCCGACGGCAGGCCGGTCGGAGGGCTGCGGATGAGCCGGGCGTTCGCCCACCAGCCCGTCATGCGGGACGAGGTCGTGGCGCTGTTTTCCGGCGTGCCGAGCGGCGTGGTCCTCGACGCCACCGTCGGCGGCGGGGGCCACGCCGCCGCCGTGTTGGGCGCCCGTAACGATCTTTCCCTCATCGGGATCGACCAGGACCCCGCCGCCATCGAGGCGGCCCGTGCCGCCCTGGCAACCTACGGTGAGCGCGTCGAGCTGCACCGGGAGCGGTTCGACCGCCTCGCCGACGTCCTCGACCGGGCAGGCGTCGCTGAGCTCTCCGGTGCCCTCTTCGACCTGGGCGTGAGCTCCCCGCAGCTGGACTGGCCGGAGCGAGGGTTCACCTTCCGCACCGACGCTCCGCTCGACATGCGTATGGATCCGGAAAGCCCGGTCACCGCCGCTGACCTGGTCAACACCATGCGGGAAGACGAGCTCGTGACCCTCCTGCGGGAAAACGGGGAGAGCCGCTTCGCCCGGCGGGTGGCCCGGGCCATCATCGCCGCCCGGCCCGTCACGACCACCGCCCAGCTGGCTGACGTTGTCCGCACCGCCATCCCCGCCGCGGCCCGGCGCACCGGGGGCCACCCCGCCCGGCGGGTGTTCCAGGGCCTGCGCATCGCGGTCAACGAGGAACTGGCGGTCCTCCCGGTCGCCCTCGGCGCCGTCCTCGATCGGCTGGCGGTGGGGGGGCGAGCCGTCGTCCTCTCGTACCACTCCGGCGAGGACCGGCTGGTGAAAGAGGTCTTCCGCCAGGCCGCCACCGGGGGCTGCACCTGCCCGCCCGGCCTTCCCTGCCAATGCGGGGCCACGCCGAGCGTGCGCCTCCTGACCCGAGGCGCCGGCAAGCCCTCGCCCCGCGAACTGGCCGACAACCCGCGATCCGCCAGTGCCCGCCTGCGGGCCGTCGAGCGCCTACCGAAGGAGGACGGCCAGCCATGAGCACGCCCGCCGTTGTCACCCCGGCCGTCAAGCCCCGCCCGTCCGATCCGCCCCGCCGGCCGGACCGGCCGCGGTCGCCGGATGCGCCCCACCGGCCGGACCGGCCCACGCCGCCGGACGCGCCCCGCCACCTCCGCCTTGTCGGCGCCGAGGAACTGGCCGCCGTGAAGCGCCGGCGCCGGATGCGGGTCGGCGGCGTCGTCCTGGTCGCCGCAGTGATCATGCTGCTGTTCGCCTCCGTCGCCATGCACGTCGTCCTGGCTCAGAACCAGCTGCGTTTGAGCCAGGTGGACGGCCAGGCGGCGGCCGCCCAGGCCCAGTACCAGCGCCTTCGCCTGCAGGTCGACCAGCTCTCCTCGCCGGCGCGCATCGTCGGCACCGCTGAGCACACCCTCGGCATGGTGCCGCCCAGTTCCGTCACCTACCTGAAGCCGTCGGGCGCCACGTCGGGCCCCGACACCAGCGCCTCCGGCGGCGGCCCGGCGCCGGCCACGCCGCCCGCCGGCTGGTCGACGATCAAGCCGCAACTGGTGGCCAGCCCGTGAACCGCCGGCCCCGCCGGCGGGCGGAGCCGTCGGGAGAATCGGGGGTCAGGCGGCCGGGTCAGACCTCCGGCCGGGCGCCGCACCTCCCGGCCACCCCCCGGGATGTCGGGTACCCCGCTCGTTCCGGCCGGGATCGCTCGTCTCGCTCGTCTCGCTCGTCTCGCTCGTCTCGCTCGTCTCGCTCCGACCGGGATCGCTCGTCTCGCTCCGCCCACCCGGCGGTGGCCGGCGACCTTGGGGCGAGAAGTGGTGGTCATAGCGCACATTTGTCGCCACGAGGTGGGTCGACGCGCCGCCGGCAGGCGACCCGACAGGGCGCGGCCGGCGACCTTGGGGCGACAAAGGGTCAGCTATCCAACACGTTCTCGCCACGAGGTGGCCCGGCAGCCCGCCGCGCAGCCTCGGCCCCCGCCTCGGCCCCACCGGCCGCCGGCGGCCGGCGCCCCCCGCTCGGAGCCCCACACCAACGCCAAGCCCCGCGCCAGCGCCAAGTCCCGCGCCAGCAGCAACGGCCCCGCTACCGGCCGGCGCACGCCGCGCCCCGGCGCCCGGGGCTGCCCATTCGCAACCGCAAGCGCCTTGCCGCCCTGCTCCTGGCCATGACCGTCTTCTTCCTGGCCATCGCGGCGCGCCTGGTGTCCATCCAGGGCGTCTCGGCGGACCACTACCGGGCGCTCGGCCTCCTGCAGCGGGTCTCCACCGTGAGCCTCCCCGGCCAGCGGGGGACGATCTTTGATCGCAGCGGCCACGAGTTAGCCGTCTCGATTCCCCAAAAGACCATCTTGGCCGATCCCCAGCAGGTGAACGACCCGGTAGGGGAGGCGGCCGCCCTCGCCCCGCTCATCGGGCTGGACCCGGCCGCGACCCAGGCCCGGCTAACCAGCAGCGGCCAGTTTGCCTATCTCGCCCGGTGGGTCGGCGACGCGGTGGCGGCCCAGGTCACCGGCCTGCACCTGGCCGGCGTCTACACCATGGACGAACCGAAGCGGTTCCTACCGGCCGGCGACGTGGCCGCGCCCCTCGTCGGGGCGGTCGGCACTGACAACACCGGCCTGTCAGGCCTGGAGCAGGAATACAACGCCCAGCTGGCCGGCCATCCGGGCAAGCTCATCGAGGAGCACGACCCGAGCGGCGTGCAGATTCCCGGCGGGCTGCGCCAGTACCAGCCGGCGGTGAGCGGCCAGGACCTGGTGCTCACCATCGACGAAGCCCTCCAGGCGCAGGCCGAGCAGTCGCTGGCCAGCCAGATCGTGGCCGCCAAGGCCCGCGGCGGGGTGGCGGCGATCATGGACACCCAAACCGGCGAGCTGTTGGCCGTGGCCAGCCTGACAACCGATCCCGCCCAGATGGCGGCGCCGGCGAAGGTGGCCGGGCAGCCGACCTGCGTCGTGGCGCCCGCCGTGCCGGTGGGAACGACCGCAAAGGCGGGGGCGTCGCCGACGTGCGCTCCGGCGGCGACGGCCAACGCCGCCGCCTTCACCAACGTGTACGAGCCGGGCTCGGTGAGCAAACTGGTGACCATCTCGTCCGCCCTGGAGAACGGTGTCGTCGTCCCCTCCGACCGCTTCTCGGTGGCCGACTCCGTCCATCTGTCCGATGCCGTCTTCCACGATGCCGAGTCCCATCCCGTCGAGAACTGGACGGTCACCGACATCCTGGCCAACTCGTCGAATGTGGGCACCATCACCATCGCCCAACGGCTGGGCAAGGACCGCCTGGCGGGCGCGGTGGCCGACTACGGGTTCGGCCGGCCGACCGGTGTCGGTCTCCCCGGGGAGTCGGCCGGCTTGATACCCACGGTGGCCAAGTGGTCGGCTACGTCCATCGGAACCATCGCCATCGGCCAGGGCATCGGTGTGACCGCCATCCAGATGCTGGCCGCCTACAACACCATCGCCAACGGCGGTGTCTACGTCGCCCCCAAGCTGGTGGCGGCGACCGTCGATGCCGGCGGCCAGACCCATGCCACCGCGCCGGCGCCGGAGCACCGGGTGGTTTCCGCCGCCGTCGCCCAGCAGATGACGACGATGCTCGGTGAGGTCGTGCGGGTCGGCACCGGCCAGGAGGCCAAGGTCGACGGGTACACCGTGGCCGGCAAGACGGGAACGGCGCTCATCCCGCTGGCCAACGCCCGCGGGTATATGAACGGCGTGTACACCGCCAGCTTCGCCGGTTTCGTCCCCGCCGAGCATCCCCACCTGACCGGCATCGTGGTGTTGGACCAGACCCCGTACTTTGGCGGGGTGGCATCGGCCCCGGCGTTCGGAGCGGTGGCCGGGTACGGCCTTCGCGAGTTCAAGATCCCGCCCCAGGCGCCCGTACCCCCCGCCGCGGGGGTACCGCTGGCGACGGCCGCGACCGCGCAGGCGGCGGGGGAGCGGCTGTCGAACGGTGTCGGCGTGGCGACGACCACGGGCACCAACCCGCCCGCTGCGGTGACGACGACGACGGCCCCCAAGCGGTCCGCCGGCGTGACGACGACCACAGCCCCCAAGCGGTCCGCCGGCGTGACGACGACCACGGCGCCCAAGCGGACAGCCGGCGTGACGACGACCACGGCGCCCACGCGGACCGCCGCGGTGACCCCCACCACCTCGCCGGCCCGACGCTGAGCCCCGGTCGTGCAGCTGACGAGATTGCTGGCCGCCGCTGACCTGGCGGCGGCCGGCCTGGGCTACGACCTACGGTGCTCGCAGGACGTCGACGTCAAGGCCATCACGTTCGACTCCCAGGCCGTGGCCTCCGGGACGATGTACTGCTGCGTACCGGGCCAGCGCTTCGATGGTCATGACTTCGCGCCGGCGGCCGTCGCCGCCGGCGCCACGGCGCTGTTGGTCCGGCGGCCGCTGGACCTCCCCGTCGCCCAGGTCGTCGTGGAGGACGTGCGGGCGGCGGTGGGGCCGCTGGCCGACGCCCTCTACGGCCACCCGTCGCGGGCCGTCACTGTCATCGGTGTCACCGGGACCAATGGCAAGACCACGACCACCCACCTCCTCGAAGCGATCTACCGGGCGGCTGGGCGGCCGGCGGCGTCCATCGGTACCCTTTCGGGGACCCGGACCACGCCCGAGGCTCCGGTGCTGCAGGCCACGCTGGCGAGGCTCCGGGACGAGGGCCGCGAGGTCGTCGCCATGGAGGTCTCCTCCCACGCCCTGGTCCAGCACCGGGTCGACGCGGTGGCGTTCGCGGCTGCCGTGTTCACCAACCTCACCCAGGACCACCTCGACTACCACGCCACCATGGAGGACTACTTCGCCGCCAAGCGCCGGCTCTTCGAGTCGGGACGGGCGGCGGTGGCCGTGGTCAATGTCGACGATCCGTGGGGCCGGCGGTTGCGGAATGAGCTTCAGGCCCGCCGGCAGGAGACGGGCGAAGCCGCCCCGGTCCCCTTTTCCCTCGACGATCTGGACGAGCTGGTGATCGGGGCCGACGGCAGCCGCTTCCGCTGGCGGGGCCACGAGGTCGCCCTGCGCCTCGGCGGCCGGTTCAACGTGCGCAACGCGTTGGCGGCCGCCACGACCGCCGCCACCCTCGGGGTCGACGGGCCCTCCATCGTGGCCGGCCTGGAAGCCGTCGATTCGGTCCGGGGCCGGTTCGAGCCGGTGAAGGCGGGGCAGCCCTTCACCGTGCTGGTGGACTACGCCCACACCCCCGACGGTCTCGAGCAGGCGCTGGCGTCGGCCCGTGAGCTGACCGGTTCGGGGGGCCGGGTGATCGTCGTCTTCGGCGCCGGGGGCGACCGCGACCGGGGCAAGCGGCCGCTGATGGGCGCGGCCGCCAGCCGGTACGCCGACTACGCCGTCGTGACTTCGGATAACCCCCGCAGCGAGGACCCCCAACGCATCATCGAGGAGGTGGTCGCCGGCGCCAACAGTAACGCTGAACTAGAGGTTGAGGTTGATAGGGCGAGGGCCATCGAGGGAGCGCTGCGGGTGGCGCAGCCGGGTGATGTCGTCGTCATCGCCGGGAAGGGCCACGAGCGGGTGCAGGAGATGGCGGGCCGGGTGGTCGCCTTCGACGACGCCGAGGTGGCCCGCCAGGCGCTACTTCGGCTGCAGGCGGCGGGGGGTGGCTGGTGACCGCCGTCCTCATCTCGGCGGCGGTTGCCGTGCTGGTGTCGATGACCGCCACGCCGTTGCTGATCCGCTGGTTGCGGGCGCACCGCATCGGCCAGCAGATCCGCGAGGATGGCCCGCAGGGGCACTTCACCAAGGCGGGGACGCCGACCATGGGCGGGCTGACCATCATGGCGTCCGCCCTGGTCGGGTATCTGGCCGCCCACGTGAAGACGGTGTTCACCGAGCGGGGCCTGCTGGCTATGCTGGTCATCGGCGGGGCGGCGCTCATCGGTTTCGCCGACGACTGGATCAAGGTGAGCCGCCAGCGCAGTCTCGGCCTCAACAAGAGGGGCAAGATCATCGGCCAGCTGGTCGTCGCCGTCGCCTTCGCCGCGGCCTGCGTCTACTGGCAGGGCGTCGACACGCACCTCTCGTTCACCAGCGCCCACCGGCTGTCGATCGGCCTGGGCCACGTCGGCTGGATGATCTTCGCCGTGCTGGTCCTGGTGGGCTGCACCAACGCCGTCAACCTCACCGACGGTCTCGACGGCCTGGCCGCCGGCTCGTCGGTGTTCGCCTTCGCCGCCTTCACGGTGATCGGCTTCTACCAGTTCAAGCATCCGAGCCTCTACCACAACCCGGCGTCGCTCGACGAGGCGGTGATCGCCGCCGCCGTGCTCGGCGCCTGTGCCGGCTTCCTGTGGTGGAACGCCGCCCCCGCCGACATCTTCATGGGCGACACCGGGTCGCTCGGGATCGGCGCCGCCATCGCCGCCCTGGCCCTGCTGCAGAACGTCGACCTCCTGCTGCCGGTCATCGGCGGCCTGTTCGTGATCGAGACACTGTCGGTGATCATCCAGGTGTTCACCTTCCGGGTGCTGCACCGCCGGGCCTTCCGCATGGCGCCCATCCATCACCACTTCGAGCTGCTGGGTTGGCCCGAGACGACGGTGATCGTGCGCTTCTGGATCCTGGCGGGCATGTGCACGGCGGTGGCGCTGGGCTTGTTCTACACCGACTTCCTGGCTCACGGCGGTACCGGATGACCGGGGAAAAGGGGGCCGCGGTCGTCGTCGTCGGCTTCCGCCTGACGGGCCGGGCGGTGGCGGGGTACCTGGCGGCTCGGGGCGAGCGGATCGTCATCGTGGAGGACGACCCGACCGACGAGCGGCGCCACCAGGCGGCGGCGTTGGGCGCCGAATTCCTCGCCCACCCCGGCGTAGACGAGCTGCGCCCGGTGCTGGCGCAGAGTCGCCTGGTGGTACCCAGCCCCGGCATCCCACCGGCCCACCCGGTGTACCGGGCGGCCGCCGAGGCCGGCGTGCCAGTCCACTCCGAACTGGAGCTCGGGTGGGAACGCCTGGCCGCCCGCCCCCCGGCGGCGCGCCCCCGCCTGGTCGCCGTCACCGGCACCAACGGCAAGACGACGGTGACCTCGCTGGTCGCGGCCATGCTGGTGCAGTCGGGCCGGGTGGCGGTGGCGGCCGGCAACATCGGCCTCCCCCTGGTCGATGCCGCCGCCCTCGAGGCCGACGTGCTGGTGGCCGAGGTGTCGTCGTTTCAGCTGCAGTTCACCGAGCGCTTCCATCCCGCCGTCAGCTGCTGGCTCAACCTGGCCGAGGACCACCTGGACTGGCACCCGACCGCCGAGCACTACGCCGCCGCCAAGGCCCGCATCTGGGCCAACCAGGGTGCGGGTGACGTGGCCGTGGTCAACGCCGCCGACGCCGGCGTCATGGCCACGGCCGGTAATCCGACGCATGGGCTTCCGGCCGGGGTGACCCGCGTGACGTTCGACGGCGCCGGCGGGGCGACAGGCGACTGGCACGTGGACGGCGACATGTTGCGGGGGCCCGAGGGCATCGGTCTGGTCACCGTCGGGGAGATGGTGCGGGCGTTGCCCATCGACATCGCCAACTCCCTGGCGGCGGCGGCCACTGCCCTGGCCGCCGGGGCGTCGGTCGAGGGCTGCCGGGAGGCCCTGCGGCAGTTCATCGGGCTGCCCCATCGCGTCGAGTTGGTCGCCGAGTGCGACGGTGTGCGCTGGTACGACGACTCGAAGTCGACGACGCCGGCGTCGGTGCTGGCGGCGGTGGCGGGATTCCCGTCGGTCGTCCTCATCGCCGGGGGGCGCAACAAGGGGCTGGACCTGGGCGTCCTCGGCCGGGCGGCGCCGCCGGTGCGGGCGGTCATCGCCATCGGCGAGGCGGCCGGCGAGGTGGCGCAGGCCTTCGCCGGCCGGGCCGCGGTGACCTGCGCCGACAGCATGGCGGAAGCGGTGGCCGCGGCCGCCGAGGTCGCGGTTGCGGGCGATGCCGTGCTGTTGTCGCCGGGCTGCGCGTCGTTCGACTGGTACCGGTCCTACGCCGAGCGGGGCGAGCAGTTCACCGCCTTGGCGACGGCGGTTTGCGGTGTCGGAGCAAGCGGTGTTCGAGCGGCCGGCGGTCGAGCCGGGGTTGGCAAGAGCGGGGTTGGCGAGATCGGTGTTCGAGACGAGGGGGTTGACAGATGAGCGAACTCACCGGGGCGCAACGGCTGGCGGAGATCGACCGCATCGAGGGTCAGGGGGGTAGCCGGCGGTGGGCCGATGGGGACCTGGTGCTGCTGGCCCTGATGACCGTCCTGTGCCTGATCGGACTGGTGATGGTCCTGTCGGCGTCGTCGGTCCAGAGCCTGCGGCAGTACGGCTCGCCGTGGTACTACTTCGAGCGTCAGGCCATGTGGCTCCTGGTGGGCGCCGTCGCCTTCGGGGTGTGCTGCAAGATCGACTACCACCATTGGCGACGGGTCGCCGGCCTGGCGGTGGTGGCCACGATCGGGCTCATGCTGCTCGTGCTCGTCCCCCACTTCGGGGTCAACGGGGGCGGCTCGGCCCGCTGGATCGGCGTCGGCTCGTGGCGGCTCCAGCCGTCGGAGGTGGCCAAGCTGGCCCTCGTCCTCTTCGCCGCCGACGTGCTCGACCGGCGCTCCGACCGCATCGGTGACTGGCGGTACAGCATGGTTCCCGTGCTGGTGGCCTTCTCGGCCATGGCCGTGCTGGTCATGGCCCAGCCCGACATGGGGACGACCATGATCCTGGCCTGCATCGTCCTGGCGTCGCTGTACGTGGCCGGGCTGCCGCTGATGCCCCTTGCCAGCCTGGTCGGCCTTGGGGCGCTGGCCGCCCTGGGCCTGGCCAAGGCCGCGCCCTACCGCTGGCGGCGGATCACGGCGTTCTGGCATCCGTTCTCCGACGCCAGCAACGCCGGCTACCAATCGGCGCAGGGCATGGTGGCGCTCGGTTCGGGCCGCCTGTTCGGCGTGGGCCTCGGGGCCACCCGGGCCGCCACCGGGTACCTGCCGAATCAGTACACCGATTTCATCTACGCCATCATCGGTGAGGAGACGGGGCTGCTGGGCAGCCTGCTCGTCGTGGGCCTCTTCGTCGCGTTGGCGGTGGTGGGCACCCGGGTGGCGTGCCGGGCCCCGGACCGCTTCGGCAGCATCGTGGCCGCGGGCGTGACCGCCTGGCTGGTGGGTCAGGCGGTCATCAACATCGGCGCGGTCGTGGGGTTGCTGCCGGTGACGGGGGTCCCGCTGCCCTTCGTGTCCTTCGGCGGATCGTCGCTGATCATCGCCATGGGGGCGCTCGGAATCTGCTGCAACGTGGCCAAGCAGGGCCTCCGGCCGGCCCCGGCCCGTCAGCACGCCAGCACCGGCCGTCAACATGCGGGCGCGGTCAACCGCTGACGGCACGATATCGGCGAGGATGGTCGCATGACCGCGGCTGATCCGCAGGTGTCCCTCACCTCCACGGCTGCGCCCACCCCGGTCGAGCGGCGGCCGTTCGCCCTGGTATGCGGCGGCGGGACCGCCGGCCATGTGGTCCCCGCCATCGCGGTGGGCCGGGCCCTGGTCGAACTGGGCCACGACCCGGCGACCATCGAGTTCGTCGGCGCCCGCCGCGGCATCGAGGGCCGCCTGGTGCCGGCCGCGGGATTCGCGGTGACGCTTCTTCCCGGGCGGGGGGTCGAGCGGAAACTGACCGCCCGCAACGTCCCGGCCGTCGCCGGGCTCATCGCCGCCGCCGCCCGCGGTGTCGCCCTCGTCGCCCGGCGGCGGCCGGCGGTGATCGTGTCGGTGGGCGGGTACGCCAGTTTCCCCGGCGTCCTGGCCGGCGCCCTGCTGCGGGTGCCCATGGTCGTCGTCGAGCAGAACGCCGCGCCCGGCGCGGCCAACCGGGTCGCCGCCCGCTTCGCCCGGGCGGCGGCGGTGTCGTTCCCGGGAACGGCGCTTCCCCGCGCCGTGGTGACCGGCAACCCGGTGCGCCGGGAGGTGCTCGAGGTCGACCGTGGCCCCGCCGGGAGGGCGGCGGCCCGCCACGCCCTGGGCCTGCCCGCCGACGCCACCGTCATCGTCGCCTTCGGCGGGTCGCTCGGGTCCCGCACCATCAACCAGGCCGTGTTGGCGCTGGCCAGCGACTGGGCCGACCGGTCAAAGTTCGCCATCTACCACGTGGTCGGGAGCCGGGACTGGGACATGATGACGGCGTCGGCGCCCGAGACCCGCCCCGAGGGGCTGTGGTATCGCCAGGTCCGCTACGAGGACCGGATGGAGGTGGCGTACGCCGCCGCCGACCTGGCGGTGTGCCGGGCCGGGGCCAGCACCGTCGCCGAGCTGGCAGCGGTGGGATTGCCCGCTGTCCTCATCCCCCTTCCCGGTGCCCCGAACGATCATCAGACCGCCAACGCCCAGGCCCTCGTGCACGCCGGCGGCGCCCGGCTGGTGCCCGACGGCGAGGCGACCGCCGCCCGGCTGGCCGCCGAGATCGACGCCGTCGCCGACGGCGCGACCCTGGAAGCCATGGGTCAAGGCGCCCGCTCGGTGGCCCACCGCGACGCCGCCCGGGAGGTCGCCGCCCTGGTCGAACGGGTCAGCAGCCGGGCCGACCATGGCTGAGGACACGGCGGGCGGGAAGTCTCCCGAGCCGGTGCTCGACCTGGCGACCATCCACCGCATCCACGTGGTGGGCGTGGGCGGCGTCGGCATGAGCGCCCTGGCCAGCGTGCTGGTGGCGATGGGCCAGCGGGTGAGCGGCAGCGACCTCAAGGCGTCGGCGGAAATGGAGCGGCTGCGGTCCCTCGGGGTGGACGCCCACGTCGGCCACGACACCGCCTACCTCGACGGCGTCGAGGTGGTCACCATTTCCACCGCCATTCCCGCGGCCAACATCGAAGTGGTCGACGCCCGCCGCCGGGGCATTCCGGTCCTGCCCCGAGCCGCGGTCCTGGCCGCCATCGCGGCCACCCGCCACGCCATCGCCGTCGCCGGCACCCATGGCAAGACGACCACGGCGTCGATGCTGGCCCTCGTCCTGGTGGAGGCCGGGATGCGGCCCTCGTTCATCATCGGCGGCGACATCAACGAGGTGGGCAGCGGCGCGGCGTGGGGAAGCGGTGACTGGCTGGTGGTCGAAGCCGACGAGAGCGACGGCACCTTCCTCGCCCTCCGCCCCGAGGTGGCGCTCGTCACGAACGTGGAGCCCGACCACCTGGATTACTACGGTGGCCGAGAGGAGATGGAGCAGGCGTTCGGACGCTTCCTGCATTCCGCCGGCGCGGCGATCGTGTGCGCCGACGACCCGGTGGCGGCCGCCCTCGGCCGCCAGGTCGGGGCTATCACCTACGGGACCGCCCCCGGCGCGGACTACCAGATGGTCGACCTCCAGTCCGCCCGCAGCAGCAGCCGTTTCGACGTCGTCCACGAGGGGCGGAGGCTGGGGCCGTTCCAGCTGGCCGTGCCCGGCGGGCACAACGCCCGCAACGCCTGCGGAGCCCTCGTGGCCGGCCTCACCATCGGCGCCCCGGTGGATGCGGCCCGGCGGGCGTTCGGGCGCTACGGGGGTGTGGCCCGGCGCTTCGAGTTTCGGGGTGAACGCGACGGGATCACCTTCGTCGACGACTACGCCCATCTGCCGAGCGAGGTACGGGCCGCGCTGGCGGCGGCGCTCGACGGGGGATGGGAGCGGGTGGTGGCGGTGTTCCAACCGCACCGTTTCAGCCGGGTGGCGTCACTGTGGCAGGACTTCGCCGACGCCTTCGTGGATGCCGACGTCCTGGCCGTCACCGACGTCTACGGGGCAGGGGAGCGGCCCCGCCCCGGCGTCTCGGGCCGGTTGATCCTCGACGCCGTGACCGCCGCCCACCCCGACACCGCGGCGCACTACCTTCCGACCCACCACGAGCTGGTCGACTTCCTGCGCCAGGAGCTTCGTCCCGGCGACCTGTGCCTGACCCTCGGCGCCGGGGACCTGACCCTCCTCCCCGACGAACTGCTCGAGGAGGCCGACTGAGCGCCGGCGACGGCACCCGGTCCGGGCCGGCGCCGGCGGCGCCGGAAGGTGCGCCGGCACCGGAGGGTGCACCGGCGCCGGAGGGTGCGCCGGCGCCGGAGGGTGCGGACCGGGCCGCCTTGGCGGCGGCGGCGGCCGGCCTCGGGGAGCGCTGCCAGCACGACGTGCCGATCGGGCCGCGGACGACCTACCGGGTCGGGGGGCAGGCAGCGCTGTACTTCGAGGCGCGCCACCTCGACGACCTGCGGCGGGCGGCGGCCGTGGTGGCCGCCACGCCGATCCCGGTGGCGGTCCTCGGCCGTGGCTCGAACCTGTTGGTGGCCGATGCCGGCTTCGCCGGCCTGGTGGTGGCCCCGACCGGAGACCTCTTCACCGCCGTCGACCTGACGGCGGGCGGCGCGGGGACCGAGTCGGGCGCCGACGCAAGAGACGACGGGTGCCTCGTCCGGGCCGGAGGGGCAGTCGCCCTGCCGGTGCTGGCCCGGCAAACGGCGGCCGCCGGCCTCACCGGCCTGGAGTGGGCGGTCGGCGTGCCGGGCTCGGTCGGCGGTGCGGTGCGCATGAACGCCGGCGGCCATGGCGCCGACATCGCCGGGTGCCTAGCCTCGTGCCGGCTGTTCGACCTGGGGACGGGAGCCCTGGCGACCGCCACGCCCGCCGACCTCGACTTCGGCTACCGCCACTCGGCCGTCGCCGCCCATCAGGTCGTGGTGGACGCCGACTTCCGGGTCACGCCGGGGGACCGGGAGGCGTCGGAAGCGACCATCCGCCAAATCCAGCGGTGGCGGCGCGAGCATCAACCCGGTGGTCAGAACGCCGGATCGGTCTTCATCAACCCCCGTCGCGATCCGCCAGCCGACTCAGCCGGGCGGTTGGTCGACGGGGCCGGACTCAAAGGGCTCCGCCGGGGCACGGCCATGGTGTCGACGAAACACGCCAACTTCATCCAGGCCGACCCCGGCGGATCGGCCGACGACGTGGTGGCCCTCATGGGCGAGGTGCAGCAGCGAGTGAAGGCCCGGTGGGGGATCACGCTGCGGGCCGAGGTTCGCCTGCTGGGATTCCCCGAAGCCTTACTGTCTACTTTAGGGTTAGCTTCCCAGCCGTCGCCCGATCCCGACGCTGAGCGGCCGGCGAGATGAACAGCCAGGACGTCCGGGATCGCCCGGCGCCCGGGAACGTGCGCGCCCCGGCGGGGGTGACGATCGACCCGCGGATACTCGCCCGCCTCGTCTCGGTGCGCCACGACCGGCGCCGCCGGCGGTGGCGGCTGGCGGTGGCCCTGCTGGCCGTGGCCACACTGGGGGTGCTGGCCTGGCTCGTCACGCGGTCGCCCCTGCTGGCCGTCCGCCGGGTCGACGTGGTGGGTGCCGCCCATACCGGGCGACCGGCGGTCGTGGCGGCGTCGGGGCTGAGCCGGGGGCGCCCCATGGTGGACGTGGATGGCGCCACCATTGCTCGAGCCCTGCTCGCCCTGCCCTGGGTCGCTCGGGTGCAGGTCGTGCGGCACTGGCCGCATACCGTCACCATCCGGGTGGCCGAGCGGCGGCCGGTGGCCCAGCTGGCCGACGCCGGGCGCCAGGTGGCGCTGGTCGATCAGGACGGAAGAGTGCTGGTCACGGGGCCGAACGCCGCCGCAGTGGGCGTGCCGGCGGCGGCATCGCTGCCCCTGTTGTTGGACTCGCCTCCCGCCGGACCGCCCGGGTCGCGGCTCGGGCCCGGCGTCG
Source organism: Acidimicrobiales bacterium (assembly GCA_036264135.1). Classification (GTDB taxonomy): domain Bacteria; phylum Actinomycetota; class Acidimicrobiia; order Acidimicrobiales; family Palsa-688; genus DATARN01. Next base: position 16,302 of record DATARN010000036.1, on the reverse strand, counting down.
CCCCGGTGCTGGCCGTGCTCCCGCCCCTGACGGCGGCGCTCTCGGGTCCGGTTCCCCACGCGGGGCCCGCCGGCCCCGCCCCCGCCCCCGCCCCCGCTGGCGGTACGGGAGCGGGAGCCGCCCCGGCCGCACCAGCCGGCCCGGGGCTGTGGCGGATCACCGCAGTGCTGCGGGGATCCGACGGAAGCCTGGAGGCGCTGCTGTCACCCGGACCGATCACGGTGGTCCTCGGGACCACCACGGCCCTGGATGCCAAGGCCGCGGCGCTGCCTTCGCTGCTGGCCCAGGTCCCCCCGGGCACGGCGGCGACGATCGATGTCCGAGTCGTTGACGCGCCGGTCTTGACCGGTGGCAAGATCGGCACTATGGTCTCGACCACTCAACGAGGTTGACATAACTATAAACCTCAAGTTCAGGTTCAGTGTGTAGCTGAGAGCGACCCTCGGGTCGGTCTCCGTTGCTTTGTGTCCAGCCGGTGGGGGGTCGACGCCCCACCGCCGTGTCCGGGAGGATTCCAAGATGGCCGGTGCAGCCCAGAACTACATCGCGGTGATCAAAGTTGTGGGTATTGGTGGCGGCGGCGTGAACGCTGTCAACCGCATGATCGACGCCGGCCTGAAGGGCGTCGAGTTCATCGCGGTGAACACCGATGCCCAGGCGCTGCTCATGAGCGACGCCGACGTAAAGCTTGACATCGGGCGCCAGCTGACCCGGGGCCTCGGGGCGGGCAGCGATCCCGAAGTGGGACGGCAGGCCGCCGAGGAACACCGCGAGGAGATCGAGGAGGTGCTCAAGGGCGCCGACATGGTCTTCATCACCGCCGGCAAGGGCGGCGGCACCGGTACCGGGGGCGCACCCGTGATCGCCGAGATCTCCAAGTCGCTCGGCGCCTTGACCATCGGCGTGGTCACCCGGCCCTTCAGCTTCGAAGGGCGCCGGCGGGCGCTGCAGGCCGACGCGGGGATCCTGAAGCTGAAGGACGAGGTCGACGCCCTCATCGTGATCCCGAACGAGCGGCTGCTTACCGTCTCCAACGACAAGACCTCGATGGTGAACGCCTTCAAGATGGCCGACGAGGTCCTCCTCCAGGGCGTCCAGGGCATCACCGACCTGATCACCACGCCGGGCCTGATCAATACCGACTTCGCCGACGTGAAGATGGTCATGCACGACGCGGGCACCGCGGTGATGGGTATCGGAACGGCGTCGGGCGATGGGCGGGCGGTGACCGCGGCCAAGCTGGCCATTACCAGCCCGCTGCTCGAGGCCTCCATCGAGGGGGCCCGGGGCATCCTGCTGAACATCGCCGGCGGCAGCGACCTCGGACTCTTCGAGGTCAACGAGGCGGCCGAGATCATCCACGGCGTGGCGCATCCCGACGCCAACATCATCTTCGGCCAGGTGATCGACGACGCCATGGGCGACGAGGTGCGGGTCACCGTGATCGCCGCCGGCTTCGATCGTTGGGACGAGTCCAAGGAGCGGGTGCCGGAACACCCGGGCCTGGGCTTGGGCAGTCCCGCCGACCGGCACTTCGGCGCCCCCACCATCGGACTGGTCGACGACGACGACGACTTCGACGTTCCCTCCTTCCTGAAGTAACGCGGCGAGCGCGGTGATTGCCATCCCCATGTCCAGCATCGGCGGGACGCCGGCGCCGGGCGCCGGTGGTCTGCCCGACCAGCCCAACCTCGTGTTGCTCGGCGCGGCGGTGCGGTTCACCGGCTGCGCGGAGGGCGACATGGCCGACCCGACCGGCGTCGACCCCGACGTCGCCGGTCGGCGTCGGGCCGTGGTCGACCGTCCCTGGACGGTGCTCCGCCAGGTCCACGGCGCCGAGGTGATCGTGGTTGACCGCCCCGGTGACGCCGTCGGGACGTCAGGTGATGCCCTGGTCAGTCGCGCCCCCGGGGTGGCGCTGGCGGTGCTCACCGCCGACTGCGCTCCGGTCGTGTTTGCCAGCCCCGAAGGGGTCATCGGCGTGGCCCACGCCGGCTGGCGGGGGCTGGTGGCCGGCGTAGTCGAGGCGACCGTCGCCGCCATGGGAAAGCTCGGCGCCACGTCGATCCAGGCGGCGCTCGGCCCCTGCATCCGGGCGGAGTGCTACGCCTTCGGAGCCGCCGACCTCGACCGGGCCGCCGGTCGCCTGGGCGACGCCGTCCGGGCGGTAACGGCCGACGGCGCCCCGGCCCTGGACATCGCCGCCGCCGTCGGCGCGGCCCTGCGCCGGGCTGGAGCGGACCTGGTGGCCGACGCCGGCGTGTGCACGGCGTGCTCATTTGACTACTGGTCGTGGCGGGCACGGGCCGACACGTCCCGCCAGGCCACCGTGGTGTGGCAGCCATGACCCCCGCCGCCGGCACCGGGGCCGCCCCGATCACCGCGGCGACGGTTGCCGCCAATTTGGCGGCCATCCGCACCCGGATCGCGACGGCGGGCGCCGATCCCGACGGGGTGACGGTGGTCGCGGTCACCAAGGGCTTCCCGGCGGCGGCCGTCGAGGCCGCCCGGGCGGTCGGCCTGGACGACGTGGGCGAGAACTACGCACAGGAGTTGCTGGCCAAGGCCGACGCCGTCGGCTCCGACGTCCGCTGGCACTTTCTCGGGCCGGTGCAGCGAAACAAGATCGCGGGCTTGGCAGCCCATGTCAGCTGCTGGCACACCATCGACCGGGCCAGCGTGGGCCGGGCGCTGGCGGCCCGGCGCCCCGGCGCCCGGGTGTTCGTTCAGGTCAACTCGACCGGCGAGGCCACCAAGCACGGGTGCCGACCCGAGGAGACCGGCGACCTCGTCGACGAGCTGCGCGGGCAGGACCTCGACGTGGCCGGTCTGATGACGATCGGCCCGGAGGGCGAACCCGAAGCGGCCCGGCCGGCCTTCCGGCTGCTCGCCGATCTCGGGCGCCGGCTGGGCCTGCGGGAACTGTCGATGGGTATGACCGGAGATGTCGAAGTAGCGGTTCAAGAGGGCGCGACGGTCGTTCGCATCGGGCGTGGCCTGTTCGGTCCGCGTCACCGGAAGGCGCCCCTCGCAGCTATAGGCTCGTTGAACGGAGGCAACTGATGGCGTCAGGGATCTTGCACCGGGCAATGGTGTATCTCGGACTCGTTGATGACGACTATGAGGAGTACGACGCCTACGACGAGCCGCAACCCGTGAGTCGGCCCGGGCCCCGTTCGTACATGCCCGAACCCCAAGACGGTGGGGGCGCGGTCGCCATTCGCACCCTGCCGCGGGAATCGCCGCCCGAGCCCATGGGCGGCGGCCTCGGCGGCGGGGGCAGCCTGATCACCTCCCGGCCGATGACCGGTGCGCCCAGTGTCCGCCCCATTCCGGCGCCGGTGCAGAATGCCAAGGTCCATGTCGTCGCCCCCGCCAAGTTCGCCGACGCCCAGGAAATCGGTGACCGGTTCAAGAACGGCCAGCCGGTCATCGTCAACCTCCAAAGCGCCGACCGTGAGCTCGGCCGCCGGATGATCGACTTCTGCAGTGGTGTGACCTATGCCCTGGGTGCCAGCATGGACAAGGTGGCCGACCAAGTGTTCCTGCTGACGCCGTCGAACGTCGAGGTCTCGGCCGAGGAGAAGCGAAGGTTGCAGGAGCGCGGGCTCTACCGCTCCTAGATGTTCTCCTTCAACGGCAAGCCCCTATGCCTGTTAGCCAATCTCTACCTGGTCATCCTGATCGCGCGCGCCATTTTGAGCTGGTTCCCGCTGCGCTCGGACTCGCCGTTCGTCCCCGTGGCCCGCTTCCTGAACGCCGTCACCGAGCCGGTACTGGCCCCGTTCCGTCGCATCATCCCGCCGGCGGGGATGTTCGACCTCTCCTTTCTGGTCGTGCTCCTGCTCCTCGAGATCATCGTACGACCACTGCTCTGCTCCATCTGAGACGGCCCCTCCGGCGGTGGACGGCGCCGGTGAGGAGGGCGCCCGCTGGTGGAGCGGCGCACCTTTTCCCTGGCAGGGACGCCGCGGAGTTGGGCCGGCGGGACCCCCCACGAGAGGCCGCCGGATAGCATCACGCTATGGACGTCTCGCCCAAGACCTTACGGGAAGTCGAGTTCCGTGAGAAGATGCGCGGCTACCACCCCGAGGACGTGGATCAATTCCTCGAGCGGGTGGCGGCGGGCATCGAGGTGCTGCAGGACCGGCTGCGGCAGGCCATCGAGCGGGCGCAGCGGGCCGAGCAGGCGGCGACGGAGGCGGGAGGCAACGACGACGCCCTCCGCCGGACACTCCTGCTGGCCCAGCGAACGGCCGACCTGGCCGTCCAGGAGGGCCGTGAGCAGGCGGCGCGGATCGTGGCGACGGCCGAGCAGCAGTTCCAGGCCAAGCTCTCCGAGGCCGAGCAGCGGGCCCAAACCATGATCACCGAGGCCGAGACCCGCACCCAGACCGCCCTGGCCGACGCCGAGCGCCGGGCCTCGTCGATGGTCTCCGAGGCCGAGCAGAATGCTCGTCGCGGCCACGAGGACGCATTGATCGAGGTCCGGGCCGAACTGGCCCGGCTGGAGGTCACGCGCCAGCGGGTGCAGGCCGACATCGACGCCATGACCCGGTGGGTGGGGGAGCACCGCCACACGTTGCGCTCCGCCCTCGAGGAGGCGCTGGCGCGAGTCGAGCAGATCAACATCGCGCCCCCGCCGGTGCCCAGTGCGCCCTATTCGCCCGACGATCGCCCGCCGGCGGCGGCCGCCACCGAGGCGACCCCCCGACCCGCCGCCGATCCCAACGTCACCTGGGCCCCGCAGTCGTCGGCCCCAACGGTCGCGGCGCCCGCAGCCTCGGTCCCCGCCGAGTCGGCCCCACCGGCGTCGGCTCCCGCCACGTCGTCGCCTCCGGCGGAGGCGTCACCCCACCCCCAGCCGGAGACGGTCGCCTGGGCCCCGCAAGCGCCTGAGTCCGCCGCCGAAGAGGGAAGCGACGCCGACCCCTACTTCGCCGAGTTGCGCCGGGCGATAAGTGACCGTGACCCGCTCGGCCCGGCCGAGGAGGACGCCCGTCCCGGGGGGGGCCATTCCGACAGCTGAACCCGCGGCCCCGTACTCAGGCGTTTTGGCCGCGGTCGAGTCCGGTACAAGTGATCTCGTAGTCGTCCGGACGGTTCCGATGTGCCTATGCTCCACCTCGCTCTTCCCCCTGCCCCGCCCTCTCGGATGGTGATTCTGTGCTGCTTCTCGTGACCATAGGTTTGGTCCTAGTAGCTGCCGCGACGCTCGCGATCGGTCTCGTCAGCAACTCGTTGACGCCTATCTACATTTCGATCGTTTGCAGTGCGGTAGCGGCGATTGTTTTGTTCCTCTTTTACCGGATGAACCGTGGCCGGCGGGCAGCGACCACGGGCCCATCGAGCGGGCCGCTGGTGGACACCACGCCGCCGGTCTTCGCCCAGAGCGGCGCCGCAACCGCCCCGAGCGCCAGCGTGGCGGGCGGCCCGCCGAGCGCCGCCGAGTGGCCGGCCCGGCGCTTCGGCCGGAGTCCGGCGACTACCGCGGCGCCATCCACCGCCCCGTCATGGCCGCCGGCGACGCCCGCTGCCACCCGAGCGGGCGCCCCGGCGTCGGGGCCCGGCTCGCCCCCACCCCCTCCGCCGGCGACGGCCGCCACCCGGTCGTTCGGCCGCCCCGAGCCGCTGGCCGTGCCCGAGCCCCCGGAACCGAGCGACGGGCCCACGCTGGCCTCCATGTCGTCGCGGCCGGGGCCGGTCTCGCCGGCTGGCGAGACCGAGGCGGATACCGGTTCGTGGTCGGATCCGCTGCCGTTCCCGATCGAGGACTATGACGAGCTGCGCGTCGTCGAGATCATCTCCGTCCTCCCCGAGCTCGACGACGAGGAGCTCGAGGAAGTCCGCCGTTATGAGCAGGAGCAGCGCGGCCGGGCGGCGATCATCTCTCGGATCGACAGCTTGCTGGAGCGCACGGCTGCGCCGGCGCGGGGGACCGATGAGGGGGAGGCGCCCCCCGCCCGAACGGCGGCGCCGGCCATGGCCAGTGCGTCGGGTGCGGGCGCCGCCGGTGCCGGCGAGGCCGGGGGTTCGCCGGGTGCCGAGGACCTCCCGATCGCGGAGTACGACTTCCTCGGTGTCTCCGAGATCCTTCCCCTCCTGGCCGAGCTCGATCCCGAGGAGCTTGAGGACGTACGGGCCTACGAGGCCGACGCCCGAGGCCGAGCGACCATCCTGTTCCGGATCGACGCCCTGCTCGGGGCGGCCGGCCGTCCGGAACCAGCGCACGCGCCCGAGCCGCAGGCCGAACTTGAACCCGAGCCCGAGGCGGAGCCCCAGGCTCCGGTGGAGCCCGAACCGGCCGCGGCGCGAGAATTCCCCATCGCTGACTACGACCGCTTGCGGGTTTTCCAGATCATTCCGCTGCTGCGGGAACTCGATGTCGACGAGCTGGACGAGGTCCGGGGCTACGAGGAGGCCCACCGCAAGCGGGTCACTGTTCTCAACCAGATCAACAAGCAGCTGAGCGCCGCCGCGCCGCCTCCGCCACCGGCGGCTGCTCCGGCGGCGCCGTCGGCGGCCGAGGCGCTGGCTGTTCCCGAGCCCGAGCTACCTGCCGCCGAACTGGCACCGGAACCCGAGCCCGAGCCCGTCGGGGCGGCGGAGGTCGGGGCCGGCGACCTGGCGATCGCCGACTACGACAATCTCGGCCTGCGGCAGGTCCTGCCGCTGCTGAACGAGCTGTATGACGACGAGCTGGAGCAGATCCGGGACTACGAGGACGCCCATCGGGCCCGTGTCGCCATCTTGCGCCACATCGACGCCCTGCTTCAGACCCCCATTGAGGAGCCCGCGGCCGGCCCGGAAGCGACTCCGCCGGGCGGGCCGCCGGCCGCGCCGGGCGGGCCACCCGAGGCGGTGGCCCCTCCGGTAGTAAAGGAGCCGGCGCCTCCGGTAGTCGAGGAAGCGGCCGCGCTGGAATTCGAGGAACCCGAGGAGCCGGAGGCGGCAGCGGCAGCGGCGGTCGAGCCGGGCGAGGTGGGCGCGGCGTTGCCCATCGCCGAGTACGACAGCCTGTCGGCCTTCGCCGTCCTTCCCATGCTGGACCAGCTGAGCCCCGACGAGCTGGAGCAGATCCGGGAGTACGAGGATGCCAACCGGGCCCGGGTGACCATCCTGTACCGGATCGACAAGCTGCTGTTCGAACCCGAACCGGAGCCCCAACCGGTGCCCGAACCCGTGCCCCAGTTCGAGTCGACGGCTCCGGAGGCGTCGGCGCCTACCGCCGAGGAGGAGCCGGCCGTCGACGAGCAGTTCACCGCCGGGGCGGCCGCCATGGGTGCCGCCGGCCAGGTCCCGCCGGTTCGAGGCGAGCGGGAAATCGACATCGCCGACATGCCCATCGCCGACTACGACCAGCTCATGGTGAGCGAAATCCTGCCTCTGCTGGCCGAGTTGTACGACGACGAACTCGAGTTGGTGCGGGAGTTCGAGGACGCCAACCTGGCCCGGGTCGCCATCTTGGCCCGCATCGATGCCCTCCTCCAGGAGCCCTACGAGGACGAGGTCCAGGACGAACCGGAGCCCGAACCCGTCGGCGCGGACGCCGGCGAGGTTGAACCCGAAGCGACGGCCCCGGTGGCAGGCGAGGCGGCCGCCGAGGCCAGCCCGGCCCCCGAAGAGGAAGAAGCGTTCGAGGAGGATGAGGAGTTCGAGGACGAGGAGCCGCCGGCCGCCGCCGGCGACGACAGCTTCCCGATCGCGGACTACGACGAGCTTCGCGTCGCCGAGATCCTGCCGCTGCTCTCCCAGTTGCGGTCCGACGAACTCGAGCAGGTCGCCCGCCACGAGCAGGAGGGCGGCAACCGCGTCGCCATCCTCAACCGCATCGAGCGCCTCTTGCGGCTCAGCGCCGGGGACTGAGCCGGGGACTGAGGCGGGCGGCTCCGACCGCCGGGGTCAGCCTCCGGAGGGTGGCGTCACGGGGACAATCCAGAGCCAGACCGTCCGGCCATCAGGCAGCGTCGCCTCGATTCCGTCTGCGGGCGGCGGGACGGGTACGGGGTGTGACACCGACAGCTCGACCGCCAGCACCTGCTCGGCGATCCAGTCCCGGTGGGTGCCCACCGCCGCCGCCACGTCGGCCGGTGCCGCCACCGCGCCGGTGATCCGATCGGTGACCCGCAGACCCAGGACCCGGCGGCCCTGCTGGATGAGCCGCACCACGTCGCGGGCGTAGCCCTCCTCCTCCAGTTCGGCGGTGAGGCCCACGTCGAGGAGGACGACGCCGTTGTCACCCGGCAGCACCCGGCTGGTGTCGGGCGCCTTGGGGGTGAGGCGCAGATCCCACTCGCCGGGTTCGAGGACCGCCGGCCCCACCCGGGCCTGCCCGTCGGGCAGCACCTCCCAGTCGCCCCCCCGGGCGGCGGCCGCCGCCTGCGGGGTGAGGGGACCGAGTCGGGGGGCGGCGACCTTGAACACGACGGTCATGACCTCGTCGGCGACGTCGGCGACCGACGCGGTGAGGACGAGGGACTTCACGTTGACCTCATCCTTGATGAGGTCCTCGAACGGCGCCAGGGCGGCGGCGTCGGGTGCGGCGACGGTCAGCGCCGCCAGGGGCAGGCGGGCCCGCAGCCCACGCGCCTTGCGGATCGAGTGCGCCGCCGACGCCACCTGGCGAACGCGGTCCATGACGGCCACCAGGTCGGGGTCGGCGGGCAACGACGCCGGGTCGGGCCAGTCGGCCAGGTGAACGCTCTCACCGGAGGTCAAGCCCCGCCAGATCGATTCGGAGATCAGTGGCAGCAGGGGCGCGGCCAGCCGGGTGAGCACTTCCAGCACCGTCGCCAAGGTGTCGAAGGCGTCCTGCTGATCGCTGGTGGCGCCGCCGGTGCTGCCCAATCCGGCGGACGTTCCCCAGAAGCGGTCCCGGCTGCGCCGGATGTACCAGTTGGTGAGGGCGTCGAGGAAGTCCTCGATCGCGGTGCCCGCCCCGGACACGTCGTAGCCGTCCATGGCGGTGGTCGCCGCCTCGACGGCTTGGCGCAGTTTGGCCAGGACGTAGCGGTCGAGGGCACCGGGGGCCGTCGCCCGGCCGACGTCGGCCTTGATCCCGTCGGCGTTGGCGTACAGGGTGAAGAAATACCAGGCGTTCCACAACGGATGGATCGCCGAGCGCACCGCGTCACGGATGCCCGCCTCTTTCACCGACATGTCGCCGCCCCGCAACACCGGCGACGAAAGAAGAAACCAACGCATGGCGTCGGCACCGTGTTTTACAAACATGGCCTCCGGATCGGGGTAATTCCGCAACCGTTTTGACATCTTCTGGCCGTCGTCGCCGAGCAGGATGCCGTGGGCCAGGCAGGTGCGAAACGCCGGCCGGTCGAACAGTGCCGTCGCCAGTACGTGAAGGGTGTAGAACCAGCCGCGGGTCTGGCCGATGTACTCCACGATGAAATCCCCGGGAAAATGGCTCTCAAACCATTCGGCATTTTCGAAGGGATAGTGCACCTGGGCAAAAGGCATGGAGCCCGACTCGAACCAGCAGTCGAGGACGTCGGAGACCCGCCGCATCGTGGACTCCCCGGACGGGTCGTCGGGATTCGGGCGGGTCAGGGTGTCGATATAGGGCCGGTGGAGATCGGCCGGCGGGGCGCCGAAATCGGCCGCCAGCTCGGCCAGGGAGCCGTAGACGTCGATCCGGGGGTAGGCGGGGTTGTCACTCTTCCAGACCGGGATGGGCGATCCCCAGAACCGGTTGCGGGAAATGGACCAGTCGCGCGCATTTTCCAGCCACTTTCCGAAGGAGCCGTCGCGGACGTGGGGCGGCACCCAGGTGATCTCCTGATTGAGCTCCACCATGCGGTCCCGGAACTCGCTCACCCGGACGAACCATGAGCTCACCGCCTTGTAGATCAGTGGCGTGTCGGTCCGCCAGCAGTGGGGGTAGCTGTGGACGAGGGAATCCTGGCGAACCAGCACCTGGCGGGCGCGCAGGTCCCGGACGATGGGCTGGTTGGCGTCGAAGACCTGGACGCCGCGGTAGTCGATGACGTCGTCGGTGAAGCGACCGCGGTCGTCCACCGGGGCGATGACGGGGATTCCCGCCGCCTCCGATACCCGCTGGTCGTCCTCACCGAAGCCCGGCGCCATGTGCACGATGCCGGTTCCCTCGCCGGTGGTCACGAAATCGGCGGCCAGCACCCGGAAGGCGCCCGCCGTGCCGGCAAAGTAGGGAAAGAGCGGCGTGTAGGTCCGGCCGACCAGCGACGCGCCCGTTACCCGCTCTACTTCCGAGAAGCCGGCGAGCTCCTTCTCATAGCGTCCCACCGCCGCTTCGGCCAGGACGACCCGCTCCGGGCCGAGGGGTCCGGGACCGGCCAAGACGACGTAGTCGATGTCCGGTCCTACCGCCAACGCCAGGTTCGAGGGCAACGTCCATGGCGTCGTCGTCCAGACCCACGCGGTCAGCGACGGCTCACCGTCGAGGCGGAAGGCGACGGTGACCGCCGGGTCCTGGCGGTCGCGGTAGGAGTTGTCCTGGCGAATCTCGAAATTGGACAGGGGCGTCTCGCATTCCCAGCAATACGGGAGGACGCGGTACCCCTCGTAAAGGAGGCCCTTTTCCCAGAGACGCTTGATGGCCCACATGACGCTCTCCATGTAGGTGAGGTCCATGGTCTTGTAGTCATTCTGGAAATCGACCCAGCGGGCCTGGCGGGTGACGTAGCGCTCCCATTCGTGGGTGTAGCGCAGCACCGACGTCCGGCAGTACTCGTTGAACCGGTCGATCCCGAATTGGGTGATGGGACCCCGGCCCGAGACGCCCAGCTCCTTTTCCGCCTCGGTCTCCGCCGGCAGGCCGTGGCAGTCCCAGCCGAAGCGGCGTTCCACCCGTCGGCCTCGCATCGTCTGGTAGCGGGGGATGGCGTCCTTCACGAAGCCGGTGAGGAGATGCCCGTAGTGCGGCAGGCCGTTGGCGAACGGTGGCCCGTCGTAGAACACGTATTCGTTGGCGCCGCCGGGGCGGCGGGCGACGGACGCCTCGAAGGTGGAATCGGCCGCCCACGACGCCAGAATGTCGGCCTCGACCCCCGGCAGGTCGGGGGCAGCCGGCACGTCAGGGTAGGGGTGGGGGCCTTCGGACATGGCACCACGATAAGCCGCCCTACCACGATTCCCGGCGGGATTTGACCGCCCGCGGGGGTCATCGCGCCGGCGGGTCACGACACGGCGAGCCAAAACCGGCCGGATCGGGAATGCGCAGCGCGGTGGCGGCGTTCGATGAGCCGCCATTGAAGAATTCGATCGGGGAGACCCGTGCTAGGGTCCGCCCCCTCTGACGATGCCGGGACAGGTCAGACATGCTGAATACCAACGAATCAGCTCAACCGGAGGCGGGGCCAGCGACGCTGGCCGCGACCGTAACCGAGGAGGTGAGCGTGCCCCACAACACTGACGAGCCGAGGCCGGCGGCCGAGACCAAACCTGCCACCGCCAAGAAGAGTGGCGCCCGGCGGAAGGACGCCGCCAAGGACGACGGTTTCCTCGCCGAGCAACGGAACCTGCTGCTGCAGGAACGGGAGAGCTACACCAAGCAGGCCGATGAGCTGAAGGCTGAGGCCGACTCGCTGGCGCTGGAACACGAGCCGGGTGATGTCCAGTTCGACGAGGAGGGCGGCGAGGGTGGCACGTCCAACGTTGACCGCGAGCTCGACCTGGTCCTTTCCGCCCAGGCGCGAGGCGCGGTGGTGGAGATCGACCGGGCGCTGGCCAAGATCGAATCCGGCAGTTACGGGCTGTGCGAACAGTGCGGCCAGCCCATCCCGCCGGCCCGCCTACAGGCGTTGCCCTACGCCGCCCTCTGCGTGGCCTGCAAGAGCGGCGGGTTGTCCCGCCGCTGATGGCTACCGGCGTCGGCCGCCGCCCCGACGGAGCCCAGCGGCCGCTGGCCGCGTCGGACAACCCGGGCGCCTCGGACAACCTGGCCGGGGGGGAGACGGCACCGCCGGTGGACATCGGCGGACGGTCGCTGGCCCGCCGCCGCCTGACCATTCTGGTCATCGCCGCGGCCATCGTGGCCGTTGACCAGGCGTCCAAGACCTGGGCGCTCGGCCACGCCCGCGATCCCATCCACATCGTCTGGACGCTGCGGCTGGCCGTGACCTTCAATTCGGGGACGGCGTTCGGCCTCGGGCAGAACAGCACGGCGGTCATCGTGGCGGCCGTCGTCGTCCTGGTGGTTGTGCTCCTCGGCCTCGGACGCAAGGCCAGCCGCACCGCCACCGGGCCGGCCGTCATCGCCATGGGGCTCCTGCTGGGCGGGGCGATCGGCAACCTCACCGATCGGCTGGTCCGTCACCACCACGGGGCGGTCATCGACTTCATCGACCTGCGGTGGTGGCCGGTGTTCAACGTGGCCGACGCCGCCATCACCGTCGGGGCGGTCCTCCTGGCCCTCGTCCTGTTCCGGGCCCGACCCCGCGACCCCATCCCGGCGGCGCCGTGATCACCGTCGTCCCGGCCGCCCTCGACGGCGAGCGGGTCGACCGGGTCGTGTCGTTCCTGACGGGGATGACCCGTAGCCAGGTGGCGGACCTGGTGGCGCGGGGTGCCGTCCAACTGGACCGGGCGCCGGTGCGGGCCCGCAGCCGGCGGGTCACGGCCGGCGAGACCCTCGAGGTCCCCGACAGGGTCGTGGCCGAGCCGGAGGGGCTCCTCCCCGAACCCGGCGTCGCCTTCGACGTGGTGTACGCCGACGAGTCGCTCATCGTCGTCGACAAGCCCGCCGGCCTCGTCGTCCACCCCGGCGCCGGCCACCAGCGCGCCACGATGGTCGCCGGCCTCCTTGCTCGTTACCCCGACCTGGCCCAGCTGGCGGTCGACGGCGCCGAGAACCGCCCGGGCATCGTCCACCGCCTCGACAAGGGGACCTCCGGCCTCCTGGTAGTGGCCCGGACACCCGAGGCCCTCCGCTCGCTGCGAACCCAGCTGGCGGCGCACACCGCCGAACGGCGGTACCACGCCCTGGTGGCGGGACGGGTCGAATCCGACGAGGGCCTGATTGACGCTCCTCTCCGCCGGGCCGAATCGGATCCCACCCGCATGGCGGTCCGGGCCGGGGGAAAGGAGGCCAGGACGCACTACCGGGTGGTTCGCCGCTATTCGGACCCCGTGGCGCTGACCCGGCTCGAGTGCCGGCTTGAGACGGGAAGAACGCACCAGATCCGCGTGCACCTGGCCGCCATCGGCCATCCGGTCATCGGCGACAACCGGTACCGCCACGGCACCCGTTGGCCGGCGGGCCTTCCTCGGCTGGCGCCCGAGCGGGTGTGGCTCCACGCCGGGACGTTGCGATTCGACCACCCGCGAACCGGCGAGCCGGTCGAGTTCGTCTCGCCGCTCCCCGCCGACCTGGCGAGCGTCCTCCCCCGCGAAGGGGACTAGAGGCCGGGGGCGACGGGGACGGTGGTGCCGCCGGCCCGGTCGACCATGTCGGCCAGGGTGAAGCTGTCGAGGTGGGCCCGCATGTGCTCACCGACGTTGGCCCAAACCGCGAGGAGAACGCACTGCCCCTCGTGGTCACAGGCCCCGTTTTGGTGGGGCTCACCGAAGTCGCCGGCCACGATGGGTCCCTCGACCGAGCTGACGATCTGGCCGAGGGTGATGGCGGCCGGCGACCGGGCCAGGACGTAGCCGCCGCCGACGCCGCGCTTGGAGCGCACCAGGCCGGCGCCCTTCAGGGCCAGGAGGATCTGCTCCAAATAGGGCTGCGGCAGGCCGGTGCGGTCGGCGATGTCGCGCACCGACGTCGGACGGTGCTCGCCGTCGTGTAGCGCCAACGAGAGCAGCGCCCGGCTGGCGTAGTCGCCTCGCGTCGACACCTTCACCCCCTTCATCCTACGCTGACGCGCGCCGCGGAACCGGGTAACCGTCGCACCCTGCCGGTAGCGTCTTTCGGCGTGGACACCTCCTTGCCACCCCGGCCGGTCGCGGTGACGCCCCAGCCGGTGCACCCCGCCTACGGCGGCGCCTGCCTCGACAGCCTCGTTCCCGCCCTGCTGGCGCCGGCCGGGCAGCGACCGGAATGGCTGCCGGCGGCCGCCCGGTCGGCCCGCCAGCTCGTCCTCTTCGTGCTCGACGGGCTCGGGTGGGATCAGCTGGCGACCCGCCACCACCTGGCCCCCGCCTTGGCATCCATGGCCGGCGGTCCCATCACCTCGGTGGCGCCGACCACGACGGCCACCGCCCTCACGTCGATCGCCCTCGGTCAGCCCCCGGCCCGCCACGGCATCGTCGGCTACCGGCTCCGGGTCCCGGGACCGACTGGTGAGGAGATCCTCAACGTGCTGCGCTGGCGGACCGGCTCCGGCGACGCCCGGGCCTTCCTGCCGCCCCACGAGTTCCAGCCCGCGCTGGCGTTCGGGGGCCGGCCGGTGCCGGTGGTCACCAAGGCGGAATTCTTCGCCACCGGCTTCTCCCTCGCCCATCTGACCGGCGGTCGCCACGTGGGCTGGTGGCAGCCGTCGGGCATCGCCGTCGAGGTCGGCCGGCAGCTTCGCGACGGCGAGCCCTTCGTGTACGCCTACTACGACGGCGTGGACAAGGTCGCCCACATCTCCGGCTTCGGCCCGTACTACGACGCCGAGCTGGTCGCCGCCGACCGGCTGGTTGGCGACGTGCGCGCCGCCCTCCCGGCCGGGGCGGTGCTGGTCGTCACCGCCGACCACGGCCAGGTCCAGGTCGGCCCGGCGGTACGGGACGTGGCGGCGGAGGTGGTGGCCGAGACCGCCATGATGAGCGGCGAGGGTCGATTCCGCTGGCTGCACGCCAAAGAAGGGAGGGCCGGGCCGCTGGCCGCCGCCGCCCGCCGCCACCACAGCGACGAGGCGTGGGTGTGGACCACCGAGGAGCTCATCGAAGGGGGTTGGTTCGGGGGCGCGCTAACCCCGGAGATACGGGCCCGGCTGGGCGACGTCGCCATCGTGCCCTTCGAGCCGGTCGCCTTCACCGACCCGGCCGACACCGGGGAGAACCGTCTGATGTGCCGCCACGGCGCCCTCACCGCGGCCGAAGTGCTCGTTCCCTGCCTGGCCGGCGGACCGAGCTGATTGCATACCCCCGGGCGATGGGAAGAATGGAGCCATGTCCGTCAACGATCGGGTGCAACCCGACCTCGTTCTGCCCGCCGGCGACGAAGCCGAATCGACCACCACCACCGAGTCGGTTTCCGAGCCGGGAAAGGTCATGCGGATCGGCAGCATGATCAAGCAGCTCCTCGACGAGGTCCGCCAGGCGCCGCTGGACGAAGCCAGCCGGGGTCGCCTCCGGGAGATTTACGACCGCTCGATCCGGGAGCTGGCCTCCGGGCTGTCCCCCGACCTGCAGGACGAGCTCAACCGCATGGCCCTGCCCTTCGGCGAGCAGAGCACGCCGTCGGAGCCGGAGTTGCGGATCGCCCAAGCGCAGCTGGTCGGGTGGCTCGAGGGCCTCTTCCACGGCATCCAGGCGACGCTGTTCGCCCAGCAGATGGCGGCCCGCAACCAGCTGGAGGAGATGCGCCGCCGCGGCCTTCCGGCCGGTGACGACAACCGGCCGCCGGTCGGCGGCACCTACCTGTAGAAACGAGCCCTGGCGCCCCGGCGCCCTCGCCGCGCCCGCGGCCATCGTCGTCTCGCCGGGCCGCCCGGTCGGTTAGAATAACAATCCTGTAACTCGTCCACAGGGCTGTGGACGACGGGAGGAAAGGGCGCTGTGGGGGACTCCTTTACCCACCTGCATCTGCACACCGAGTTCTCCATGCTCGACGGGGCGGCCCGCGTGCACGACGTGATCCGCACCGCGGCCGCGGACGGCCAGCCGGCGATCGGGATCACCGACCACGGCAACATGTACGGCGTCCTCGACTTCTACGCCGCCGCTCGCGAGGCGGGCATCAAGCCGATCATCGGTACCGAGGCCTACATGGCCGGCGAGTCCCGGACGGAACGCCCGGTGCGGCGGGGCCGGGTTGACGACGGCGGCGGGGAGGCGGGCGAGGGCGAGAAGCTGTACTACCACCTGACGCTGCTGGCCGAAACCGACGCCGGCTACCGCAACCTGATGAAGTTGTCGAGCCTCGCCTACCTGGAGGGCTACTTCTACAAGCCCCGGGCCGACTGGGAACTGTTGGCGCGGTACCACGACGGCGTCGTCGCCACGACCGGCTGCCTGGGCGGCGTGGTGCTGCAGGCGCTGCTGCGGGGTGATTTCGAGGCCGCGGTCGGCCACGCCGCCCGCCTGCAGGACATCTTCGGGCGGGACAACCTGTTCGTCGAACTGCAGGACCACGGGCTCGAGAAGCAGCGCAAGACC
>DATARN010000014.1:0-2285 GCA_036264135.1 Acidimicrobiales bacterium | reverse complement strand
CAGGCCGTAACGCCGGCCGCAGTCGGCGCAGCGGGCACCGGTGAAGAGGGGCGGGTCGCCCAGGGCGAGGGCGGTGCGGACGGTGGCGTTGATGTGCCGGCCCCAGTGGACGACGGTGTCGATCTTCTCCCCGTCGTGCAGGACGGCCTTGATGAACGCCCCGACGGCCAGTTCCCGGGCCACCGCCACCGGCACCGGCCCGGCGCCCACGATCTGGCAGATCTCGTCGGCGTCGACCTCGCCGCGCTGGAACGCCCCGACGTCGCACACCACCACCAGGTCCACCTGGCGGGGGCCGGCGGGGGCCTTGGCGTCGTCGCCGCCGAAAACCAGCCTCACGAGCGCGTCGACCGCGAGGCGCTCGGCGGGCTCGGCGTCGGTCCCGTCGCGCTGGGCCCGGCGGGCCATCCGGTCGATCTCCCGCTCGACGCGGGCGGCGAGGGCGACCCCGTGCTCGGGGGCGAGGAGCCCCTCCAGCCGGGTCATGCCGTCGTCGGTGGCCCACAGCCGCAGGTACTGCTCCGCCCGGCGGCGCCGCTGCGCCTGGTCGGGGTCCTCGGCGGCGAGGCGGCGGCGTCGGCCCTCGTCGCGCAGCTCCCCCACCGGGTGGGCGGCCGCGAAGGCGAGCAGCGCCGCCTCCGAGCCGGCCACCGCCGTCTCGGTCTTCACGATCTCCGCCGCCTGGGCCAGCGACACCTCCCCCGAGACCAACGCCTCGGCGGTGGCCCCGCACTGCGCGAGGCCCCGGCCGGTGTCCAGCGCCGCCTTGGCCTGCCCGGCGGTGATCCCCGCGGCGTCGGCCAGCCACGTCGCCGGGCTGGAATAGCCCCGCTCCCGATACGCCTGGCAGTGCGCCGCCCGGGCCGCCATCACCACCCGCACCCCGGCGCAGCGCTTCTCCACATGCGCCAACAGCTCCACCACCACGGCGCAGTCCGACCCGCTCAACCTTCGGGCATCGGCCTCGTCCAGCGCCACGCCCAGCAACGCGCAGGCGTCGCGCAACTCGCTCACCATCAAAACACCTCCCACAGCACACGACACATTGAGTCAGGGAGGAGGGCCATCAGCCGGGCCCACGACGGCTACTGCAACCACCTGCCGCCCACTCTAGCGAACGCCTGTTCGCCTGTCAACCGATTTCACACAATTCCGGGTGGATCTTTCAGGACCTTCCGGCGCGGGCGAGTCGGTGCCTGTGACCGACACCGGAGACGGTGGGAATGTGAACATCGGGTCGGGTCGCCATCGACGACGAGCTGTCCCTGACAGGAACACGACGGGATCGCAACGCGAGCATCAGCACCGCAGCGCAGGCCACGACTGCCACCAACTCGGCGATGATGATAAGGAGGGTTTCGTTCACCCCCAACAGGGTTTGCCCAGGGGCGAGGCCCACCTCGGTCCATCGCCCGTGCGGCGTGGGCAGGCCGACCGTGCGGCTCAACGCCAGCGCCGTGAGACTGCCGGCCGAAAGAGCCGCCCCGGCGGCGGCGGGGAACCATTTCGAGGCCAAGAGAGCAACCCCGATGACCGCCGCCAGCACGAAGGTCACAACGAACATCTCGCGGATCGGCGCGTAACGATACCCGGCCGCCCAAAGCCGGAAATGAAGATATCCGGCCGCCCCCAAGCTGAGGGAGGCGATAAACGAAATAGCACGTTTCATAAAAGCAACGCCCCTCGCGCCCCGAACCCGGCCGTAGGTTCCATCGGCGGGAGTAGTGGTCTCAGGCGGCCGGTCGTCACATCGTTTCTTCGATTCTGACGACGAATCCGGATGACCCAACAAGCGTCGTATTCACCTTCATCCAGGACACATTTGCGCCTCGAACATCAACCGAAGGACGCCAAAGTGGTCGTCCTCGACCGAAGACAGGATGGGAACATGTCAATTGTCCGCTTACTTCCGGCGTGGCTGCACGCTGTGGCTGATTACGCGGTGGGATTGTCGCTTATTATCGTTGCGCTGACGGTGCATGGCACCTCTGGAGCGACAGCAACGGGCGTCGTCGTGGGCGCCACCGTTCTTGCCGTGAGCATGATCACGCGCTACCCGCTGGGAGTGTTCAAGGTCCTACCGTTCACCGTCCACTCTGCCGGCGACTACCTCGCCGCCATTCTGCTGGTCGCCGCCCCCTTCACTTTGCATTTCTCGTCCAGTGACGCAGCCCTCACCGTCTTCTACGTCGCAGCGGGCGCCGCAGTGGTCGCCGTCAGCCTGATCACCAACTACCAGTACAGCCCCGAGCGTCAACTATCAGGCCAGCACGTTTGGGCCTAAC
>DATARN010000010.1:0-8744 GCA_036264135.1 Acidimicrobiales bacterium | reverse complement strand
CTCGGCGGCCACCAGCAGGTTCCACACCTGGACCCGGATGGCGGGGAGCTTGGTCGGATCCAGGCTGGCCACCTGGGCGTACTCGTCCAGCAGCTGCTCCAGGCGGGCCGTGTCGTCGTAGGTGTCGGCCCGGGTCATCGGCGGGAGCAGATGGTCGACGATGATGGCGTGGGCCCGGCGCTTGGCCTGGGTGCCCTCTCCCGGGTCGTTGACCACGAAGGGGTAGACGAGGGGCAGGTCGCCGAGCGCGGCGTCGGGGGCACAGGCCGCCGACAGGCCCACGCCCTTGCCCGGCAACCACTCCAGGGTGCCGTGCTTGCCGGCGTGGATCACCGCGTCGGCTCCCCAGCCGAGGTCGAGCCAGCGGTAAAAGGCCAGGTAGTGGTGGGTGGGCGGCAGGTCGGGCGAGTGGTACACCGCGATGGGATCCTCGCCGAAGCCCCGCGGCGGCTGTACGGCGATCAGGACGTGGCCCAGATCGAGGCCGGCGAAGACCAGATCCCCGCCGGCGTCGAGGTACACCGTGCCCGGCGCCGGGCCCCATTTTCCCATCCGTTCCTGCAGGTCGTCCGGCAGCGTGGCGAACCACTGGCGGTACGCCGGGCCGTCCAACCGCCCGGCGGCCCGCCCCAGCTGGGCGGCGGTGAGCGTCTCCTTTTCGTAGGAGAAGGCGTCGATGATCTCGGCCATGAGGGCGTCGCCGTCGTCGGGGATGCGCTCCACGCGGTAGCCGGCGCCCCGCAGACGGTGGAGGAGGGCGATGACCGAGGCGGGGGTGTCGAGGGCGACGGCGTTGCCCAGGCGGCCCCGCCGGGTCGGGTAGGCCGAAAGGACGATCGCCACCCGCCGCTCGGCCGGTGGTAGCCGCCGCAGCCGGGCGTGGCGCAGGGCCACGCCGGCGACCCGGCGGGCCCGGTCGGGCACCGCCCGGTAGGCCGTCACCGCCGTGCCCAGCGTGTCGCCGTCGTCGACGGTTTCCTTGAACGAGAAGGGCACCGAGATGATGCGGCCGTCGAACTCGGGGATGGCCACGCCCATGGCCACGTCGATGGGGCGCAGGCCGGCGGCGCTGGCCTCCCACTCGGCCCGGGGCGAGGTGGCGGCCGTGGCCTGGATGATGGGCACGTCGAGGCCCGTGAGCGCGGTCGCGTCCCATTCGCCGCCCTCGCCGGCGCCGCCCGCGGCCAGCACGGTGGTGATCACCGCGTCGGGGCGGTGGCCGGCGAGCAGTTCCATCGCCGCGGTGCCGTCGGGGGGGCGGAGGGAGTAGCACCAGATGGCCAGCGCCCGGCCGCCGTGTTCCTCCACCGCGTCGCAGAGGGCGTCGACGAAGCTGGTGTTGCCGGCGACGAGATGGGCCCGGTAAAAGACGACGGCGATCAGCGGGGCGGGGGGAAAGGGGGCCGGGGCGCGGTACACGCCCACCGCGGGCACCTCGCTCGGCGGCTCGAACCCGAAGCCGGTGAACAGCACGGTGTCGGCGACGAAGCGCAGGAGGTGCTCGGTGTTGGCCAGCCCGCCGCGGACGAGGTACTCGAAGGCCTGGGCCACGGTGGCGCTCGGGACGGTGGACAGCGAGACCAGCTCGGCGTCGGGCGCCGCCTCGCCCCCGAAGGCCAGCAGCGGGATGCCGTGGCGCACGCAGCGGGCCCGCAGCCGGTCGAAGGCGCCCTGCCACGCCGTCCGGCCGCCGAGCAGGCGGACCAGCACGACGGTGATTCCCGCCAGGTCGGGGTCGGTGTCGAGGTGGTTGGGGTTGGCGGCCCGCACGACGGGGAACCCTTCGGGCAGGCCCTCGATCACCGAGCGCAGCGCCAAGATCTCGGTGTCGGCGTTGGTGAGAACGAGGATCACGAGAGCATCGCCTCGACGGCGGCCAGATCGAGGTGGGACTCGAGGAGGTCGGCCAGGCGGTCGATCTGCGCCTGGCGGGCCTGCTGGAAGTTCACCGTCGACGGTGCCCGCTCCTTTCCCCGGCGGGCGGCCACCTCGGTCAGGAAGGCACCGCGGAAGCCGTCCTCCTCGAACAGCCCGTGCAGGCTGGTACCGAGGATGGCACCGTCGACGGCCACCGCACCATCGGGTGCGCACCCGTAGGCGTCGTCGAGGGTGATCCAGCCGGTTTCCGCCGCCGTGCGGCCGTGGTGGATCTGGTAGCCGGTGATCCGGTGACCTCCGGCATGGCCCCGGCGCTGGCGGGTGATCTTGGTGGGCTGGAAGACGGTGTCGGCGTCGAGCCATCCGAGGCCGTTTTCCACCTCCGGGCGCCCGGCTTCCACCGGATCGAGGATGGTGCGGCCCAGCATCTGGTAGCCGCCGCAGATTCCCAGGATGGTGGTGCGTCGCTCCCGGCGGGCGGCGAGGGCCGCCGGGAAGCCCCGGCCCCGGAGCCACTCGAGGTCGGCAACGGTCGATTTGGTGCCCGGCAGGATGATGAGGTCGGGGTCGCCCACCGCCGCCGGTTGTTCGACCAGGCGCACCGCGACGCCCGGTTCCAGGGCCAGGGCGTCGAGGTCGGTGAAGTTGGAGATGCGAGGAAAACGGATGGCCGCCACGTCGATGGGATCTCCCTCCCCCGCCGCCGACGTCGCCCGCGGGCGGTGGCCGGCCAGGGCCAGGGAATCCTCGGCGTCGAGGGCGATGTCGTGGAGGAACGGAAGCACGCCGATGGTCGGCACACCGCAGCGTCGTTCCAGCTCCCGAGGCCCGTCGGCGAGGAGGGCCGGGTCGCCGCGGAGCTTGTTGATGACGAACCCCTTGACCAGGCGGCGCAGGTTCTCCGGCAGCAGGGCGACGGTGCCGTACAAGGCGGCGAAGACGCCGCCCCGGTCGATGTCGCCCACCACCACGGCATCCATGCCGCCCGCGGCGGCCAGGCGCAGGTTGACGATGTCGTGGTCCAGCAGGTTGATCTCGGCCGGGCTGCCGGCGCCCTCGGCGACGATGACGTCGAAGCGGCCCTGCAGGTCGGCCAGGGCGGCCAGGACGACGTCGAAGAGGGCCGGCTTGGCGTCGTGGTAAGCGGCGGCGTCGAGATGGGCCCAGGGTTCGCCCATGACGACGACCTGGCTGGTGCGCTCCCCCGTCGGCTTCAGGAGGATGGGGTTCATGGCCACCTCGGGAACGGCGCCCGCCGCCAGCGCCTGGATGCCCTGGGCCCGGCCGATCTCGTGGCCGGAGGGGGTCACGTAGGAGTTGAGCGCCATGTTCTGGGCCTTGAAGGGCGCCACCTTGACGCCCCGGCGGGCCAGGAGGCGGCACAGCCCGGTGACCACCGTGGACTTGCCGGCGTCGCTGCTGGTGCCGCACACCATCAGGCCGGGCACGGCGGCGCCTCCACTTCGCTCAGGGAGGACGACTCCAAGGCGGCGGCCAGCCGGGACCGGCCGGCGGCGGCCGGCACGGCGATGCGGACGGTGCCGGGCAGCCCGAAGCTGGCGCAGTCCCGGACCAGGATGCCGTGGCCGGCCAGCGCGGTCCGCAGCGCCGGCGCGGTCACGAGGACCCAGTTGGCGTCGCTGGGCGCCGTGTTCAGGCCGTGGCGGGCGAGCAGGGCGACGAGCTCCTGGCGGAGGCGGGCGGTCTCGGTGGCCCAGGCGACCAGGTCGACGCCAGCCAGGAGGTCGGGCAGGGCGGCGCAGGCCAGGCCGTTGACCGCCCACTGGGGCTGGCGGCGGCGCAGGCGCTCGATCAGGCCGGGAGCGGCCAGGACGTAGCCGACCCGCAGGCCGGGGCAGGCCAACAGCTTGGTCAGCGACCCGAGCACCACGGCCCCGCGCTGGTGGTCGCCCCGGGTCCACGACCCGGTGGCGAGGGGCCAGAAGGCCTCGTCCCACACGCCGGCGGTGGCGGTGGCGGGGGCCAACCGCCCCGTCGGGTTGCGGGGATTGGACCGCCACCGCGGGCCGCGGCGGTCGAGGCCCGGCAGGTGGCGGCGGTAGAGCGAGAACTCCGGCTCGTCGACCCAACCCGGGCCCAGTTCGGCGGCGAGCAGGGCGATGGCCTCGGCCCCCCCGTTGGTCAGCAGTAGCTCGTCGTCAGGGACCCCGATGGCGGCCGCCAGGGCGGCGGCGGCGTCGACCGGGTCGGGGTAGCGGCCCAGGGCGTCGAGGTGGGCCGCCACCACCGGCGCCGGGTCGGGCGCGACAGGGTTGAGGCTGGCGGACAGGTCGAGGATGTCCTCGGGGGCGCAGCCGAGGGCCCGGGCGAGGCGGGCGCCGTCGCCTCCGTGGTCGCCGGCGGGGATCATGTCCTGCCTCCCTTTGCACGCGCCACTCCCAGCGCCAGGAGGCCGGCGGCCAGGAGGAGGGTCACGTCGCGGGAGAGGTCGACGGCCGGGGCGATGTCGGACGGTTCCGCCGGCCGTCCGTCGCCGAGCGGGGGACGCAGCTCGATCCGCTCCTGGTACCGGTTGGCGCCACCGAGGCGCAGCCCGAGGGCGGCGGCGAAGGCCGCCTCGGCCACCCCGGCGTTCGGGGACGGATGGGCGCCGGCGTCGCGGCGCACGGTGCGCCACACCTCGCCGGCGGCGGCCGGGCGGACCAGGGCCACGAGGGCGGCGGTGGCCCGCGCCGGGACCCAGCCGGCGACGTCGTCGAGGCGGGCGCTAGCCCAGCCGTAGTTGGCGTAGCGGGGCGAGCGGTGGCCGACCATAGCGTCGAGCGTGTTCACCGCCCGGTACCCGAGCGCCCCGGCGGCGCCCGCCGCGGCCGCCCACAGGGCGGGGGCAACGACGGCGTCGACGGTGTTCTCGGCGACGGACTCGACCACCGCCCGGGCGATCTCCTTCTCGTCCAGGCCGGTGGGGTCCCGGCCCACCAGCGCCGGCAGGCGGAGCCGGGCCTGGGCCAGGTCGCCGGTCTCGAGCGCCGCCGCCACCTCGGCGGCCGCCTCGGCGAGGGATCGGCCGGCCACCGCCAGGTAGGTGGCGAGGGCGGCGTCCCCGACCGCCAGTCCGGCGGCCACGCCGGCCGCCATGCCCGCGGCGGCGTGAGCCACACCGGCCAGCCGCCGGTCGGCGTAGTGACGGCGCTCGAAGGCCCGCATGCCCCGGCCGAACAGGGCCACCGGGTGGGGCTCGACGGGAGGCTCGCCCAGCACCCGATCGGCCAGGAGGCCGACGGCGGCGGCGACGGCGTGGTGCCCCGGGCGGCTCACCACTTGGCCGCCGCCACCAGCAGGCCGACCGTCTCGGCAACTACGCCGGCCGCGCCCAGCACGTCGCCGGTGAAGCCGCCCAGTTGGCGCCGGCCGAGCAGGATCACGCCGGCGCCCGCCGCCAGCCCGACCAGCACGGCCACCGGACCGGCGACGACCCGCCATTGGGCGGCCAGCAGTAGGGCGGCCGCCCCGCCCGCGACCACCACTCCGGCGCCGCGCCGCCCTAGGAACGACGTGGCCAGGCCACCGTCCTCGCCCCGGGCGTAGGGCACCGAGGTCATGGCACCGGCCATGAGGGTGCGGGCGGCGCACCACAGCCCGGCGACCAGGAAGAACACGCCCCGAGGGGGAATGGCGGCCACCGAGGCGAATCGCACGAGCAGGACGGCCCCGCCGACGGCAACCGCGAAGGCGCCGATGCCGGGCGCCGCCATGACCGCCAGGCGCCGCTCCCGGCTGAGGTGGGGAAGGAGCCCGTCGGCGCTGTCGAGAAGCCCGTCGAAATGCAACATGCCGGTCAACCCGAGATCCGCGGCTACGACGATGGCGGCCATCACGGGAGCCGGCCAGGCCTGGGCGGCCAGCCACCACAGCGCTCCTACCGCGGCGCCGATGAGGGCGCCGGCGACCGGGAACCAGGCCACCGTGGCCGGCGTGGGGTCGGCGGCACCGCCGATGGGGGTGAGGAACGCCAGTGCCCGCCGCAGCCCGCTCACCGCGGTCACGACCCATCGCCGAGGTCGGCGAGGCGCAGCGCCCGGCCGGCCACGACCAGGAGCACCTCGTCGGCGACCGCCGACACCGCCTGATTGACCTCGCCCAAGGCGTCGCGAAACTGGCGCCCCGCCTGGCTGGCCGGGTGCACCCCCAGGCCGACCTCCTCGGACACGACCACCGAGTCACCCCGGCGAAGTTGCAGCACCGTGGCCAGCGCACCTCCTTCGGCCGCGAACCCGGGGATTCGGGCGACCCAGGCCCCCAGGGAGTCCAACAGGAGGGTGCCGTCGATCGCCGCCGCCGCCTCGGCCAGGTCGAGGCCGGCTTCGACGGTCCGCCAGCCGGGTGGTCTCCGCAGCTGGTGTGTAACCACCCGGGCAGCCATGTCGTCGTCGCCGACCAGTGCGGTGGCCAGGTAGGTCACCGGTCGGGGCAGGGTGGCCGCCCGCCGCTCGGCCCACGCCGACTTTCCGCTGCGGGCGCCTCCCAGGATCAACGTGAGCACCGGGGCCGGCTCAGCCTGCGCCCGGCGACGCCGCCGTGGCGGCCGCTCGACCGCCGGCGATCACGGCGTCGTACACGGCGCGGGCCAGACGAGCGCCCCACATCGACCGGGGGCCGCCGAAGGCGTGGGCCCGGCCCTCGTCGGGGCACAGGACGCAGACCGCGTCGGTGGCCGTCCCGGTGGCGCGCAGGCCCAGGTCCCACATCGCCTGCGCCTTGGCCTCGGTGACGGTGGCCACGGCATTCACGAGGGCGGCGTCGGCGAGGCGCTCCGGGACGACGGCCACCAGGTTGATCGTCCCGACCAGGCTGACCGGCCCGGCCTCGTCGGGGGCGGCGGCCAGGATGGGGTGGCCCAGGCCGACGGTGGCGCACACCTCGACGCCGCCGTCGGTCGCGCCGACCGGGCGGCGAACATCGGCCGCGGTCAGCATGCCGACCCCCCGGCCGGGAAGCCCGAGCGAGATCGCCAGTTGCCGCAACTGGTTGTCGGGGTCCCGGCGGCCGTGCGACACCGGGACCTGGGCGTTCACCGCCCAGCGGCGCAGGCCGATGCCCCCGCCGTGGGGGGCCGAGGCAATGGCCCGCAACGGCGACGGGAAGCGCCACACGAGCGTGGCCAGGTCGTGGCCCTCCTCGCGGCGGGAACGGAATTGACTGGTTAGCAATGAGGTACCCATACGTCCGCGCGTTCCTCCGAGTGGTCCCGGGCAGGCAGGTCTCCTGGCTCCCGGATCCGCTCGCCCCCGCCTTCCCGCCCTTGCGGACCGTGGCTGTTGGAGGTTCGCTCCCCGGTGACAGTTGCGGGACAGCCCCGGACTCGCACCGGGTTCCCTGCGCTGCTGGCCCCACCATAGCCACCGGCGGTCGTTGCCGATTTCTGCGACGGGCCGCCAGGTCTTCACTGCACTCCCGGCTCCTGGATGCCGACAACAATTGGGACCACGTGGAAGAGGAGGACGATCATGGCGGCACGCACACCCCGAGCCACGGCATTCCGACTGGTCCGCGGCCAGCGATCGCTCGCCTTTGCCGCCATGATGGCGGGCATCGCCGGACTGGCCCTCTTCGGGGTGGTGCTGGCGTCGGCCCTGCTGGCCCGGGTCGCCAGCGGCTACTCCGGCGGCGTCATGCTCGGCGCCGGCGCCATGGCGCTGGCCTGGGCCATCCTGACCTCCGGCCGCACCGAGCGCGACCGCGACGCGCCGCCGACCGGACGGCGCGTGGCGACCGCCTGCCGGCGGACCCCGATGTCGACCGGTCGCGCCCCATCCGACCAGCCGCCGTTCCCGGCCGCCCCGGACCATCGCAGCGTTCCGTGCCGCAATTCCCGTCACCCCGGGCGGTGACCACCGGGCGGCTCCTTCTCCTCCCGGTGCCGCGGCGTCGAGGCCGGTAGAGTCCGCGCCCCATGGCGCGTGCCGAGTCGATCGTGCTCATCAACACCGGCCACGGCAAGGGAAAGTCGTCGGCGGCATTCGGCGTCATGGGGCGGGGCTGGGCCCGGGGCTGGACGGTCGGCGTGGTGCAGTTCGTCAAGAGCGGCAAGTGGCGCACCGGGGAGCGCAAGCTGGCCGACCACCTCGGGATCGAGTGGCACACCCTCGGTGACGGGTTCACGTGGGAATCCACCGACCTGGACGAGACCGCGGCCAAGGGACGCCACGCCTGGCAGGTCGCCCGGGAGAAACTGGCGTCGGGGGCGTACGACCTGCTCATCCTCGACGAGCTGACCTATGCCGTGAAGTACGGGTGGGTCGACGTCGCCGACGTGGTCGCCGGCGTCGAGGGGCGGGCGGCGAAGACCAATGTCGTCATCACCGGGCGCGACGCGGCACCCGAACTGATCGAGGTGGCCGACACCGTCACCGAGATGCGCAAGGTGAAGCACGCCTACGATCGCGGCATCGGCGCCAAGAAGGGGATCGAGTACTGAGCCACCTCGGCCCCCGGGTGGTCGTCGCCGGCACGGCGTCGGGGGTCGGCAAGACCACGATCGCCACCGGGATCATGGCGGCGCTGCGGCAGCGGGGCACCCGGGTGGCGGCCGCCAAGGTGGGGCCGGACTTCATCGACCCCGGCTACCACGCCGTGGCCACCGGTCGCCCGCCCCGCAACCTCGATGCGTGGATGTGTGGGGAGTCGGTGGTGGCCCCCCTGGCGGGGCGGGCCGGTCGGGACGCCGACATCCTTGTGGTGGAGGGCGTGATGGGCCTCTTCGACGGCGTTGGCGCGTCGACCGAGGGCAGCACCGCCCACGTGGCCAAGCTGCTGGCCGCCCCGGTCCTGCTGGTGGTCGACGCCGCCGCCATGGCCAGTTCCGTCGCCGCCCTCGTCCACGGCTTCGCCACCTTCGACCCTGA
>DATARN010000154.1:0-1636 GCA_036264135.1 Acidimicrobiales bacterium | reverse complement strand
GGACCGCGGATCGGTCCGCCGGCGGGCAGGACTTACTTCTAAGCCGCACCATGCTCAGCAACCACGGGTTGCCTTACGTGGGTCGTTTCGCCTGCGACTGGCATCGACTTGCAACCACAGACCCGCACGAGGCCCATGCCGGCAGTGTACGGACCGGCGGCAACCAATGCGGGGATGGGATTCTGGCGCCCGTCATCCGGGTTGGGGGAACGGCGCGCGAAGGAGTCCTTGGAGACATCGTGCCACCCAGACTTGGTAGCGCTCGGGTTCCCATCCTCGCTCGACGGTAAGGATTCGATGGACCTCGGGCGACATGGTGGTATAGACGAAGTCGGCTGCTTCGGAGGGATCGAGGGCCGGGTCGAGGGCGTCACGCTCGACCAGCGCGGCGACGATCCGTGCCTGGCCGGTGTGGCGCTGTCGTCGGATGTCCGCCAGGAGGTCGGCGGCCTCGGTATCGATCGGTGCCGCGGTGGCGAGCACGTGCAGTATCGCCGACGAGCGGTCCATGAATTCCCGGGCGATGGCGGCGAACGCCTCGACCAGCTGGACCGGGTCGGGCTCGGTGAGGGCCGCTCGTTGCGCCGGCCGGTCGGCGAAGGCGATGGGTTCGTCGTCGCCGCCAAACGCCGTGTCGAGTACTGCCGATAGCAGGCTGCGTTTGGAACCGAAGAGCCGGTAGACGGTGGGCAGGGGCACGTCTGCCGCCTCGGCGACGGCTTCCATGGTGGTCGCGGGGTAGCCGTGGGCGATGAACTGCTGTCGGGCGACCTCGATCACGTTTCGGCGGGTGGCGGCCGCCTGCGCCTGACGGCGGGAACTGTCGTATCGCCTCTTGACGGCCTCCGCCATATCTGTGATAGTACAGCTATATTGGTAATAGTTGATCTATCGTGAAAGGTGGACCGAGTGGACGACGCAGGAAACAAGGGGCTGGTGGAGCGGTTCGACAACATCCTGAACACCGGCCGCCTCGATCAACTTGACCAGCTGTGTAGCGCCGACATGGTCAACCACGCGCTGGCGCCGAGTCGGCCCTCCGGGCTGGAGGGGACGCGAGAGTGGCTGGCCACGGAGGGGCGTAAGTTCGAGTCGTTTCGTTGGCAGGAACTGCACGTGGTGGCCGAGAATGATCTCGTCGTCCAGTGGGGCAGTCGGGCGGGTCATTGGCCCGGAGGCACCCTTTTCGGCTTCGAGGTCCCACCCGGCCAGTACCAGCGCGACACCGCGTTCATGTACCGGATCGCAGACGGCCGCATCATGGAACGCTGGGCGGTCAACGACCATCTGGCCATGCTCCTCCAACTCGGTGCGATCCCCGACCCGAGGCCGGCACGTCCCTAACATCGGGCCTCGCCCGAGGTCACCGCCCCGGCTCCGGAGTCAGCCGACCTTCAGGCGTTCCTTCAGCTCCACGAGCACCGGGACCGGCCCGGGGTCGATGCCTTCGGCCACCGCCAGCCACCAGGAGACGAAGTCGCCGGTCATGATGAGATCGAAGAGCTGGGCCAGGTCGCCGTCGCCTTGGGCCCGAACCTCGACGACGCCGGCCACGACCTCGCGCATGATCTCGGCCACGTACTCGAAACGCCGGCTGACCTGGGGATGCTCGCCGTCGTAGCGCAACTGGACCAGG
>DATARN010000070.1:0-9442 GCA_036264135.1 Acidimicrobiales bacterium | reverse complement strand
CCGCCTACCTGCGGTCGGTCCTGGTCATGAGCGCCACCGTGACCATCACCGCCTACTGCCTGTGGGCCTTCGAGAACGTCAAGGCGGTGACGGCCCACGACGGCCACGCCGCCATCGCGTTCCAGCTCTCGATCGTGCCGTTCACCCTCGCCCTCCTGCGCTACGGGTTCCTCGTCGACCGGGGCCACGGGGGAGCCCCCGAGGAGGTGGTCCTGGGCGACCGCCTGCTTCTCGGCCTGGCCGTGGTGTGGGCGGCGCTGTTCGCCTTCGGCGTCTACCGCTGACCGGGGTGCCGCCTTCGTTGCTGAGCGGCTGGGGCCGCACCGCTCCCAGCGCCGCCCAGGTGGTCGCGCCGTCGTCTGCCGCCGATGCGGCGTCCGCCCTGGCCGGCGCCGGCCGGCGCGGCGCCATCGCCCGGGGCCTCGGGCGCAGCTACGGCGACGCCGCCCAGAACGCCGGCGGTGACGTGGTGCTCATGACCGGCATGGACCGCCTCCTCGACGTGGACTTGGCGGCCGCCACCGCGGTGGTCGAGCCGGGGGTGAGCCTCGACGAGCTCATGCGGACCCTGCTGCCCCTCGGGCTGTTCCCGATGGTCACCCCGGGAACCCGCCAGGTCACCGTGGGGGGCGCCATCGCCTCGGACATCCACGGCAAGAACCATCACGCCGACGGCAGCTTCGCCCAGCACGTCGCCGAGATCGAGCTCGAGACACCGGCCCTGGGGCGCATCACCGTGTCGCCGACGACCCTGCCGGACTTCTTCTGGTGCACCGCCGGCGGTATGGGCCTCACCGGGCTGATGGTGCGCGCCACCATCCGCCTCCTGCCGGTGGAGACGGCCTCCATGCGGGTCGACACCACCCGCCACGGCGATCTCGACGCCGTGATGGCCGCCATGACCGCCGGCGACGACCGCTACCGCTACTCGGTGGCGTGGGTGGACTCCCTCGCCCGGGGCGGCGCCCTGGGCCGCTCGGTGCTGACCCGGGGCGACCACGCCGGCGCCGCCGAGGTGCCGGGCACCCGCTCGGCGCGGCTGGCCTTTCATCCGTCGTCCCGCCTGACCGCGCCGCCGTGGGCGCCGAGCGGCCTGTTGAACGCCGTCACCGTGGCGGCGTTCAACGAGGCGTGGTACCGCGCCGCACCCCGCGCCCGCACCGGGGAACTGCAATCCATCGGCGCCTTCTTCCACCCCCTCGACGGCGTCTCCGGTTGGAACCGCATCTACGGGCGGCGCGGGTTCGTGCAGTACCAGTTCGTCGTTCCCGACGCCGCCCACCAGGTGGTCCGCCGGGTCCTCGAGTCGCTGAGCGCGGCCCGCTGCCCCTCGTTCCTCACCGTCCTGAAGCGCTTCGGGCCCGGCGACCCGGGACCGCTGTCGTTCCCGATGCCCGGCTGGACGCTGGCCCTGGACCTTCCCGCCGCCCTTCCCGACCTGGCCCGCCACCTCGACCGCCTCGACGAGGAGGTGGTCGCCGCCGGCGGTCGCATCTACCTGGCCAAGGACTCGCGGATGCGCCCCGAGCTGCTGGCCGCCATGTACCCCGACCTCGACCGCTGGCGCAAGATCCGCCACGAGCTCGACCCCGACAGCAAACTGTCGTCCGACCTGGCCCGGCGGCTAGGGATAGACAGGTGAAAGACGCGTTGGGCGACATCCAGTCGATCCTGCTCCTCGGCGGCACCTCCGACATCGGCCTGGCCATCGCCCGCCGCCTGGCGGGGCCCCGCGCCGCGGCGGTCGTCCTGGCCGGCCGGGACGTGGCCGCCATGGAGGCGGCGGCGGAGACCTTTCCGGGAAAGACCTCGGTGGTGGCGTTCGACGCCCTGGACAGCGCCGGCCACGACGCGGTGATCGAGGAGGCGGCCATCCGGCTCGGCGACATCGACGTGGTCGTCCTGGCGTTTGGCCTGTTGGGGGACCAGGCGGCCGACGAGGCGGGCGGCGACGGGGCGGTCCGGCTGGCGGCGGTGAACTACGTCGGCGGGGTGTCGGCCGGCCTGGCCGCCGCCCGCCGGCTGCGAGCGCAGGGTCACGGCACCTTGGTGGTGCTGTCGTCGGTCGCCGGCGAGCGGGTCCGCAAGGCCAACTACATCTACGGCTCCTCCAAGGCGGGCCTCGACGGCTTCGCCCAGGGACTGGGCGACGCCCTGCAGGGCAGCGGGGCCCGGGTGCTGATCGTTCGCCCGGGCTTCGTGACCACCAAGATGACCGCCGGCCTGACGCCGCCGCCGCTGTCGACCACCGCCGACGCGGTCGCCGACGCCACCGACCGGGCGCTGCGCCGGGGTGCCGAGGTCGTCTGGGTTCCCGGCGCCTTCCGGTGGGTCATGGCCGCCCTCCGCCACCTGCCCCGCCCGGTCTTCCGGCGCCTGCCGATGTGACCCCCGCGCCCCCGGCGGTCGGCGTGGCGGCGTTCGACTTCGACGGGACGATGATCCGGGGGGACAGCTTCGTCCCGTTCCTCGTGCGCGCCGTCGGGCCGGGCCGGTTCGGCCAGCAGATGGTGATCTCGTCGCCGGCCACCGCCCAGGCGTACCGGGCGGGGCGGCGGGACGCGTCCAAGGCGGTGCTGGTGCGCCGGTTCCTGGCCGGCTACCCCGCCGACCGCCTGGCCGCGCTCGGGGAGTCCTACGGGACACAGCTGGCGCGGCGGATCCGCCCGGCCATGGCCGAGCGGGTCGCCTGGCACCGCCGCCAGGGCCACCGCCTGGTCATGGTGTCGGCCTCCTTCGAGATCTACCTGGCCGCCACCGGCCGGGCGCTCGGCTTCGACGGCGTCCTGGCCACCCGCCTCGAGGTCGGTCCCGAGGGCCTGCTCACCGGCCGCCTCGACGGCCCCAACGTCCGGGGCGCCGAGAAGGCGGTGCGCCTCAAGGCGTGGCTGGCCGCCGAGCTCGACGGGACCGCGTGGCGCCTCTGGGCGTACGGTGACAGCGCCGGCGACCGGGAGCTGCTGGCCATGGCCGACCACCCCACCCACGTCTGAGGCCTGGCGGGGGCCAGGTAACATCCGCCGATGGTGAAGCGCGCGCTGATCACGGGAATTTCCGGCCAGGACGGCTCGTATTTGGCGGAATTGCTGCTCGGCAAGGGGTACGAGGTCCACGGCATCGTCCGGCGGTCATCCAGTTTCAACCGTCACCGCATCGACCACCTGGACCACGGTTCCGACTCGGCGCTGAAGCTCCACTACGGCGACCTCTCCGACGCCGTCGGCCTGGTCAACCTGGTCCGCGACGTGCAGCCCGACGAGATCTACAACCTGGGCGCCCAGAGCCACGTGGCGGTCAGCTTCGAGGTCCCTGACTACACCGGGGAGGTCACCGGGCTCGGCGCGGTGCGCCTCCTCGAGGCCATCCACGCGTCCGGCGTCGACGCGCGCTTCTACCAGGCGTCGTCGTCGGAGATGTTCGGGGCGGCGGCGCCCCCGCAGTCGGAGCAGACGCCGTTCCACCCCCGCAGCCCCTACGCCTCGGCCAAGGTGTTCGCCTACCACACCACCGTGAACTTCCGCGAGTCGTACGACATGTTCACCGTCAACGGGATCCTGTTCAACCACGAAAGCCCCCGCCGGGGCGAGAACTTCGTGACCCGAAAGGTCACCACCGCCGTGGCCCGGATCGCCTGCGGGCTGCAGGACCAGCTGCGCCTCGGCTCGCTCGACCCCAAGCGGGACTGGGGCTACGCCCCGGAGTACGTCGAGGCCATGTGGCTCATGTTGCAGCACGACAAGCCGGGTGACTACGTGGTGGCCACCGGCGAGGCGCACAGCGTGCGGGACTTCTGCCAGGCCGCCTTCTCCCATGTCGGACTCGATTGGGAGAAATACGTCAGCATCGACCCCCGCTACGTGCGCCCCGCCGAGGTCAACCACCTCCTCGGGGACCCGTCCCGAGCCGAGGCCGAGTTGGGCTGGCGGGCCCAGGTGCGCTTCGAGGCGCTGGTCGAGATCATGGTCGACGCCGATCTGGCCCGGATCGAGGGTGGCGCCGAGCGACCCCGGGTCTAATCCTTGGCGGGGCGCAGTTTCTACGACGAGCTCGGCGTGGCCGCCGATGCCTCCGATGAGACCCTGCGGACCGTGTACCGCCGCCGGGCCCGCCAGCTCCATCCCGACGTCGCCCCCGACCCGGAGTCGGGCGACGCCATGCGCCGGCTCAACGAGGCGTGGGCCGTGCTCGGCGACCCCCAACGCCGCCGGCGCTACGACGAGAACCTGGCCGCCGCCGCCCGCCTGGCCTCGGTCGCCTCACCGCCCGTCGCCCCTCCGTCGGCGCCGTCGCCGCCACCGGAGCCTTCTGTCGGGGCCGAGCCCCCCCGGCGGATCTGGTTCCTCCGACCCTCGTTCCTCATCCTCGCCGTGCTGGCGGTGCTGTTCGTGGTGACCGCCTACGCCGGCCCCGGCCCCGGGCAGTCAGGGGGCTCGCCCGGGTCGACGCCGACCAGCATCGTCGACCCGTCGGCGGTGCACCCCGTCGGCCTGTGCCTGGCCACCGTCGGTGGCTCGGGATTGAACACCCTCGTGCCCTGCACGGTGCCCAATTCCGGCCAGATCCTCGCCGAGGTGACCGACCCCCACCAGTGCCCGACGGGCACGGTCGGCCATCTCTGGACGCTTCGCCCCACCGTCCTGTGCACCACCTCCCCACCGTCGCCCTAGTCTGCACCGTGCCCAAGATCGAGCAGTCAGACGTCATCACCGGGGTTTGGATCGTCGAACCCGACGCTCACGGCGACGAGCGGGGCCGGTTCATCGAGACCTACCGCCGCAGCTGGTTCCCCGAGGGGCGGGAGATGATCCAGGGCAACCGCTCGGACAAGCAGGCCGGGGCGGTCGTGGGCCTCCACTACCACCTCCACCAGGCCGACTACTGGCTGGTACCGAAGGGCACGGCCCGCGTCGTCCTGCACGACCTGCGCCAGAAGTCCGAGACCGAGGGGGCCACGCTGGTGCTGGAGATCGGCGAGGCGGACAGCCGGGGGGTGTTCATCCCCCCCGGGGTGGCGCACGGCTTCGCCGCCGTCACCGACATGATGATCACCTACCTGGTCGACTCCTACTACAACCCCGACGACGAGCTGGGCGTGGCCTGGGACGACCCCGACATCGCCGCCGACTGGGGCGTCATCAGTCCCGTCCTCTCCACCCGGGACCAGAACAACCCCCGCCGCAAGGAGATCCCTCCCGCCCTGCTGCCCAACCTCGAGCTGCGCCGCTGAGCGCCTTGTTGCGCCAACGCGCGCCTCTGGTCAGCTCACCTGGACCGATCGCAGCAGGGCGTTGATCGGCGCCAAAGCGGCCCGGGCGTGCGCCGGGCTGCCAAGGACCACGTAGAGGCAGAAAGCGCGCCCCTGAAAGTTGAAGAACCGCTGGCAGCCGGTCTGGCTGCCCTGGCGCCGTTGCAGCGCCTGGCTGCCAAAGTCGTAGGGCCCCAACGGCCCCGGAACGCCGCGGGCGGCAAACAACGCCTTGGTCGCCGCCTCCGGCTCGTACTCGAACAGCACGACGAAGCCGTCGGTGGCACCCATCAGTTCGACCGCCCCGCCGCCGAAGTCGCCCCGTTGTGCCGGCAGCACGAAGCTGGCGGCGTGCAGCACCGCCGGCGCCACCACGGGTGGCGGGCGCAGCCGAGGGCCCGCTTCCTGGATGGGGGGGCGGCCGTACAGCTCGCCGCTCCAGCCCGCCGGCAGGTCGGCCTGCAGCCCGTGCCCGGTAAGGGCCGTCATGATCGCAGGGCGGCGACCATCGAGGCGGCGACCAACAGGTCGGCGGTGGGCGCCAGCCACCGCGTGCGCCGCCCCGTCCTGGTCAACCGCTGGTGGAATCGGCGCAGACCCTCGGTGGTCCGGACGCCGGAGGCGGCGAGGACGGTGGCGCCCCGGGTGGCACCGAACAGCGCGCCGAGCAGGGCGCCGTCGCGGCCCGAGCCCGCGAATACCGCCACCGCGAAGACGACATAGACGGTGGCCGTCGTGACGATGGTCACCAGCCCCATTCCGAGCTGGAACCCGTAGCCGATGCCGTACACCCAGCCCCGGTACAGCTGCAGCCAGCGCTCGTCGACCTGGCGGCGCCAACTGGGCTGGGGCAGCATCCCCAGGTCGGAGGCGGCCGCCGCCACCGCCAGGCCAGCAACCGCCCAGCGGGCGCCCGATGGCACGATGCTTCCGGCAAAGCCCAGTGCCGCCCCGATGGCGGCGCCGCCGGCCGCCCCGCCGACGACATGGGCCGCCACGGTAAGCCACCAGCGGTTGCCTTTGGACCGCTCCCCGAGCGGGTGGATGCTTGACAGCATCGACTCACCTCAGGGCGACCAGGCCGAGCGGACGGCGGCCACCACCGCCGCCACTGATGCCACCGCCAGCACGAGCGGCAGGTTCCTCACCGTCCGTCCCCAACGGGCGCGCCGGGGTACAGGCTGGCGTCGCCCGGTGCGATTCCGGCCGCCCGCAGGTCCTCGTCCACCCTCGCCTCCCGCCGGCGTCGGCCCGACGTGGAGGCGACCCGCCCCCCCGCCGCCGTGACGGACCACCCATTGTCATCCCAGACGCGCTCGAGGAGCGAGTCCATCTGTTTCCACGTTGCCGCCGCGCCTTCACCGACAACCCGACCGCTCGGCCCGTCGACCAGGACGAAGTAGGGGCTCACGGGGACGGCGTAGTCCGCCCAGGCGCCGCTCGACATCACCGTCGGCACGTGGCGCGGCGCCAGGCGGGCCACCGCCGCCGGTTGCTCGGCGTCGGGTCCCTTGGTGACGGCGACAAGGCGGGTGCCGCCCCGAAGCTGGTCGGCGGCGCCGGAGCCGAAGGCGTCCCAAAAGCCGGCGCAGGTGGTACAGCCGCTGCTGAGGAACGCCAGGAGCGTCGGGGTTCTCGTCCCCACCACGCCCACCACGACGGGGGCGCCGTTCGGTCGCACCCCTTTGATGTCGACCGCCGGCTTGTCGACGGGACCGGGCCGCCCAGGCGGCACACCGGGAACGGTCCGTAGTTCCACCTCGCTCACCACACCGCTGGCCGCCCCGCCACCGCGGCCGCCGGCAGCTACCGCCACGGTGGCGCCACCGCCGGGGTCAAGGCGCTCGAGCCGCTGCAGGATCTCGGCGTGACTGCGAAGCAGGCCGATGACCAGCAGTCCGAGCAGGCCGATGACGACGCCTTCGAGCGCCACCAGTGCGGCCACTCAGCTCACCTGCACGGTGCGGCAGCCGAGGGTGGGATTGGCGTTGCCGGCGCCCTGGTTTATCGCCACGACGCAGACCGAGTGGCTGCCGGCGCTGGCCGGCGCCACCACGTCGAAGCCGTGGCCGCCACCGTAGGGCGGGAAGGCGGCGGCAATATCGGAACGGGCGCCGTTGGCCACCGCGGTGGCGCGCACCACGCCGTCGATGACCACCTGAATGCTGACCGGATTGGTGGTGTCAGGGTCGATGGCCCAACCGGTGGCTCGCACCCCGCCGGCGACCGGCGCCAGGGAATCGAGGTAGCCGAACGGGTTCCCACCGACCGTCAGGGTGAAGCAGCCCAGTGAGGGGTTGGCCGTACCCGACCCGGTGTTGAGGGCGACCACGCACACCGAGTGCGTTCCCCCGGCCACCGGTACCGTCACGTCGAAGCCGTGGTTGGGACCGAAGCCGGGGTAGGCCGCCGCGATGTCGGGGCGGGCCCCGCCGGCGGCGGCCGTGGCCGCCAAAGCGCCGTCGACCACGATCGCCACGCTGATCGGGCTGGCGGTGTCCGGGTCGATCGCCCAGCCCGTCAGGCGCACCGTGTCGGGACCCGGGGTGGCGGTGTCGATGTAACCGAACGGGTTCCCAACCAGTTGCACCTCGACACACCCGAGCAGGGTGTTCGCCGTCCCGCCCCCCTGGTTGACCGCGACCGTGCACACGCTGTGCGTCCCCCCGTCGGGCACCGGGGCGACGATGTCGTAACCGTGGTTCGGGCCGTAGGCCGGGTAGGCCCGACCAATGTCCGGCCGGCTGACACTCGCCGTCCCCGACGCCGCCACCGCCCCGTCCACCAGGACCTGGACGGTGACCGGGCCGCCGCCATCGGGATCGATGGCCCAGCCGGTCACCCGGACCCCGCCGGGCGCCCGGGCGGTGGCGTCGAGGTAGCCGAAGGGATTGCCGACCGCCACCGCGAGACAGCCGAGCAGTGGGTTGCTGCCCGCCCCGATCAAGGTGTTGACGCCGTACACGCACACCTGGTGGCTCCCATCACCGACATTTGGGACCGTCACGTCGAAGCCGTGGGCGGCGCCGTAGCCAGGAAACGCCGCCGCGATATCGGGCCGGTTGACTGACGCGGTCACCGTTTCGACGAAATTGCCGTCGATATAGACCTGGACGCCGATCGAGGCGTCGGTGTCAGGATCAAGGGCCCAGCCGGTGAGGCGAACCGACGAGACCGTCGCCGTCGCCGAGTCGACCGCGCCCACCGGGTTGTGCAGGCAAGCGGCGTCGTGGTTGGCGGTGTTCGGGTCGCTCGCCGGCGTGGACGAGCAGCTGCCGTCCACCTGCCACGGCGCCAGGCAGGTCACGATCCGGCAGACGATGGGCCCCAGGCAGCTGATTTCCTGGTGGCACTGCCCGTAGCGAAACTCGTTGCACCCGGTAGCCCGATGGTCGCAGTTGCCGAGGGCGCAGCCGCAGCCCGTCCCTGAGCACGATCCGCTGCACAGGCCGTTCGCGCCGCAGCCGCAGCCGCCGCAGTGGGCGTTGCAGTCGATGTAATAGCGGGGACCGCCCCCGCAGAACCCCGACCCGTCGACCTTCCACCACCCCGCGGCCGAGGTGCCGGGAGGACAAGCATTGCGACCCGACAAGGTGCAGCAGAACTCGGTGTAGCCGTCGCAGCACGCCGACCCGCACGCGCATCCGCCGACGCAGGAGCACACGGCGGCGTAGGCCGTCATCGGCCGCAGCACGTAGTCGACCGGGTTCACCGCCAACGCGCTACCCACGACGGCGGCACGGGCGAGAAACCCTCGCCGGTCGAGACGGGTCATGCCCGACGAGATCCGGTCGACGAGGGTCATGGCTGGATCCGCACCGGCCGGTTTGGGGACCGAGCATCACGGAGGGCGCTATATGGCCCGAAAATGGCGACGGCGATGATCGCCCCGGCCACAACCAACGCCGCGTCGGGGACGCCGTGGCCCGGAAGGCGGCCGTGATCGGCGACCAGGCCCGGCACGGGCCAGACAACCGCAGCCAGAGACACCATCCCCAACACCGCGTTGGCGACGACGTGCAGCGGTCGAACCCGCGCCGAGAGTCCACCGAAGCACCCGCACGACACGTCGCCCGAGCGATGTCGAAGGACGACCGAAACGACGGTGAAGCCGGCGAAGAGGCCGGTCACCCCGAGCGCCGACCACCGGCCTCCATAGATGATGGCGAAGACACCGACGGTCAGCTCGATGGCGGC